>DATAGR010000477.1:0-6172 GCA_036263575.1 Aquihabitans sp.
CGGCGACCTGCTCGTCGATGGCGGCGACATCGGCCTCGAACGCCTCGGGCGTGAAGCCCTGCTCGGCCTCCGGGTCGTAGAGGTCGGCCCCGAACTCGGCGCGGATGTACATGGTGACCGCGGCCAGCTCCTCCGGCGACAGCGAGGTGCCGAAGGCGGGCATCTGGCCGGCGAGGGTGCTGATGTTGCGGGGGCCGCCGGGCCGGTCGAGGTCGCCGTAGGTGCCGTCGTCGCGAGCGCCCTCGGCGGCGCCGTAGGCGAGCCAGTGCACCAGGGTCAGCGGGTCCTCGAACGTCTGGATGACCTCGCCCTCGCTGAGCTTCTGGCCGGCACCGCCCTCGCCGGCGGCGCCGTGGCAGCCCTGGCAGCCGGCCGAGGCGTACACCTCCTTGCCGATCACGAGGGGGTCGTTCTCGCCGGCGGGCGGCGGCTGCACGGCGTACACGTAGATGAAGGCCCACAGCGGGAGGAGGGCGAGCACCGGGGCGGCCCAGAAGGGGACCCGCTTGCGGTTGCGGGCGGCGGCCACGACGGGGCTGTCGGGCACGCGAGCGGCGGGCTCGGGGTCGAGCGTCGGGAGCGGGGCCTGCTTCTTGGCGGCGGGGGCGGCCGGCGCGGCGGCGGGGGCGACGGACTCGCCCGGCGTGGCCGCGGCCTCGGCGCCGGCCTCGGCCGGGGCCTCGCCACCGGTCATGGCGGCACGACGGGCGGCGGCACGCTTGAGCAGGTGCTCGGGGATCTCGGTCACGAACGTCCTCCGCGGGGCGGGACTGCACCCCCCGGCGAGGGGCCGGAGGGCGGAACGCGGCCACTCTAGGCGTGGGCCCGGCGGCCGGACCAAGCCGTGGTGACCGGTTCCGGGGGTGCCTCCGTACCATGGGTGCGTGGAGCTCGTCCCGAGGCCCCGAGGTGGTGGTCACCCGTTGGTCGGAGCCGCCGCGACGGGGTCGCCACGGGCCTCCCAGAACCACCCGTCGGACCCGTCCGGCGGACTGTGTCGCTCCGGAGACCGCGTGCTAGACCGTGATCCGGAGCCGGCGCCGACGTTGTCGTCCAAGCCCGCAGGACCCATTGTGATCAGATTCACGAGGAGGAACCACCGACGATGATCACCGCCGCATCCTTCGGCAGCGAGCTGTGGCACGTGATCTGCTCGGTCGCGAAGGGGTTCGCCAACGTCGCCTTCACCGGGTCGCTGATCCTCTCGTTCCTCATGGTCGGCTCGATCCTCTGGTACGCCAAGCGCCGCCCCAAGGGCTCGCCGCTCTCGTGGGGGCAGGCCATGGCCGCCGCCATGTACGTCACGTTCATCATGTTCTGGTTCTTCGGCGTGGTCCCCGACCGCTGGCTGACCTACGCCGAGGGCGAGCTCGGGATGCGCTCCGACGCCCTCCTCGCCGGCAGCGGCTCCACCGGCTGGTTCCCCGACCTCCCGGTCACGATCTCCAAGGGCACGATCGCCGACCTCGTGACCATCCTCCTGTACGGCCTCGGCTTCCAGCTCAGCGTGGTGCTGTGGGCCAAGTGGCAGAAGCGTGGCGACGCCCCGGCCCCCGAGGCGCCCCGCTCCACCTACGGCCGCCCGCTGGTGAAGGCCTGAGCACATGACCAAGACCGACGCGAACCCCCCGATGCCGGAGTTCCTCACCGACTACGCGTTGGTGGAGGTGGACGCCGACTACCTGGCCAAGGCGGTCAAGCCCAAGCAGTTCATCCACATCGACCAGTCCGAGTGCATCATGTGCGAGGGCTGCGTCGACATCTGCCCGTGGAAGTGCATCCACATGGTCGACCCGGGCTCGATCGCCACCGCCGAGGGCACCGAGCGCCCCGGGGTGGACCCCAGCGACAACGTCGTCTTCCTGATCGACGACGACGTCTGCACCCGCTGCGCCCTCTGCGTCGACCGCTGCCCGACCGGCGTCATCATCCTCGGCAAGATCGGCGACCCCGCCGCCAACGGCGACGCCCACCAGCGCACGAACACCCACGGCTACGGCTACGGGATGCGCCTCGGATGAGGGCGCCTCGGATGATCACGACCCGGACGACGGCTCCCCGCCACGCCACCGGCCCGAACCATCGGGAGAAGTAGGAACCCATGGCCAAGACCATGCAGAACAAGGGCTCCGACAAGCTCAAGGAGCTCACCGACAGCGTCCAGGGCTCGCAGGCCTGGAACTCGATCTTCCGACCGGGCTCGATCTTCCGGAAGGGCTACACCGACAGCCCCAGGAACCGGTCCTACGTGATCATGAACTCGGTGCTGTACCACCTGCACCCGGTCAAGGTGAAGCGCCACGCCGTGAAGGTGAGCTACACGCTCTGCCTCGGCGGGCTCAGCTTCTTCCTCTTCATCCTGCTGACGGTCACCGGCATCTTCCTGATGTTCTTCTACCGCCCGACCGCGGCGCAGGCCTGGAACGACATCTACGCCCTGCAGACCTCGGTGACCTTCGGCCTGCTGGTGCGGAACATGCACCGCTGGGCGGCGCACCTCATGGTGCTGTCGGTGTTCCTGCACATGGCCCGCGTCTTCTACCACGGGGCCTACAAGCCGCCCCGTGAGTTCAACTGGGTCATCGGCATCGTGCTGCTGCTGCTCACGCTCCTGCTGTCGTTCACCGGCTACCTGCTGCCGTGGGACCAGCTGGCCCTCTGGGCGGTCACGGTGGGCACCAACATGATGGGCTACACCCCGGTCTTCGGGAACCAGGTGCGCTTCGTGCTCCTCGGCGGCTCCGAGATCGGCACCGACACGCTGCTGCGCTGGTACGTGCTCCACGTGCTGATGCTGCCGTTCGTGATCGTGATCTTCATGGCCATCCACTTCTGGCGTGTCCGCAAGGACGGCGGCATCAGCGGGCCCCTGTAGGGCCTGGAGGACGACATGACCGAGATCCCAGAGCACCTCCGCAAGCGAGCCGAAGAGGCCCGGGCCAAGGCCGCCGCCGCCAAGGCGCAGCCCGACGCGCCCGCCGCCGACGCCGGTGGCGACGCCGCGCCCAGCGAGGCCGAGAGCAAGATCCCCGCGCACCTGCTCGAGCGGGCCAAGGCCGCCCGCTCCAAGGCCTCGGGCGCCACCACCACCGACGCCCCTGGCGATGCCGGCGCCGTCGCCGCCACGGCCGGGGGCGGCACCGCCGTCGCCACCGCGGCCCCGCCGGTGGCCGCCGGTCCCGGCGGGCACACCCAGCGCCTCCTCACCGTGGTCAAGTCCGGCTCCATCCAGGACGTCAAGGCCACGCCGCAGGACAAGGTCCACGTCTGGCCCCACCTGCTCTCGATCGAGTTCGTGGCCGCGCTGCTGTGCATCGGCTTCGTGCTGATCTTCTCGGTGTTCGTGAACGCCCCGCTCCTCGAGCTGGCCGACATCAACAAGACGCCGAACCCCTCCAAGGCGCCGTGGTACTTCCTGGGCCTCCAGGAGATGCTCGCCATGTTCCACCCGATGGTCGCCGGCGTGCTGCTGCCCGGCATCGGCATGGGTGGCCTGATGCTCGCTCCCTACATCGATCGCAACCCGTCCAACAAGCCGGAGGACCGGAAGTTCGCGATCTCGCTGTTCACCATCTTCATGATGTCGTGCGCAGTGCTCACCATCATCGGCTCGTTCTTCCGAGGCCCGGGGCAGCTCTTCGTCTTCCCCTGGGCCGAGGGCCTCTTCTTCGAGCTGTAGGAAAGGACAAGGCATGGACATCGTCATCGTCATCGCCGTCCTGGTGCTGGTCGCCCTCGCCGGGCTGCTCATCATCTCCACGCTGCGCCGCCGTGAGGCCGACGCCGCCGGACAGCTCTCCCGTGAGACCCGCGCCCGCGACCGCCGCTCGCGCCGCCCGGCCTCCCTCCAGGAAGGCGTGTCGGGTCGCGAGGTCGAGCGCGCCCGCGCTGCGCAGCTCGCCCGCAAGGGCGGCGAGCTCGTTCCCGTCACCGAGCCGGCCCCGCCCGTCGCCTACGTGCCGCCGGACCCCGAGGAGATCGGCGTCAACCGCCGCCAGTTCCTGAACCGGGGGATCATCGGCGGCTTCCTGCTCGGCCTCGGCGGCTTCGGCGGCGCCCTGCTGTCGTTCCTCTGGCCCAACACCACCGGCGGCTTCGGGTCGAAGATCAGCGTCGGCAAGATCAGCGACATCGAGAGCGCCATCACCGCCGGCGGCGGCTTCGCCTACTACCCGGAGGGCCGGATGTGGGTGACGTCGTACCCCGCCAGCGCCCTCGAGAAGGCCCGCGCCGTCTACAGCGAGGCCGAGCTCGCCGGCATGGAGGCCGGCGTGATCGCGCTCTACCAGAAGTGCGTCCACCTCGGCTGCCGCGTCCCGTCCTGCGCCACCTCGAAGTGGTTCGAGTGCGGCTGCCACGGCTCGCAGTACAACCAGGCCGGTGAGAAGAAGGCCGGCCCGGCCCCCCGCGGCCTCGACCGCTTCGCCATGGCCGTGTCCGGTGGGTCGCTCACCGTCGACACCGGCACGATCATCCAGGGCCCGCCGATCGGCACCAACACGACCGGCCAGGAGGCCGAGGGCCCCCACTGCGTCTCCGGTGGTTCCCACTGATGCTCGTCGCCGCCACCACCCAGACCTCGATCGGGATCGTCCTCCTCGCGATCGCGTTCTTCGTCGCCCTCGTCTACGCGTGGGTCAACATCCGCCAGTCCCGCCCCGAGATCGGGTCCGAGATCGAGCTGGCGGCCAACCGCAAGCCGTACCTCCCGGACTCCGAGCTCGAGGGCCGCAAGCTCGACCGCACGTTGAGCCTCGGGCTGCTCGGCCTGTTCGTGGTCGGCATCGGCCTGCCGCTGTACTGGCTGCAGGAGCCGAGCCGGCAGTCGAACGAGCGGGGCAACATCGCCCGCAAGTTCGTCGACCGCGGCGCCCAGATGTTCGCCCCCACCGAGGAGGGCGGCTTCAACTGCGCCTTCTGCCACGGCGCCGAGGGCGTGGGCGGCGTGGCGCCGTACACGATCACCGACGCCGAGGGTCGTTTCGTCAAGCAGGTCGAGTGGAAGGGGCCGGCCCTGAACACGGTCCTGCTCCGCTACACCCGCGACGAGGTGCGCTACGTCCTGGAGTACGGCCGTCCCTTCTCGCCCATGCCGGCGTGGGGCGCCAAGGGCGGCGGTCCCCTCACCGAGCAGCAGCTCCAGAACCTCATCGACTACATGGAGTCGTTCCAGCTCACGCCGGAGGAGGCCCAGGCCGAGGTCGACGAGCAGCTGGCCACGATGATGGAGGCCCGCGACGAGACCTGCGTGACCGCTCGGGTCGAGCAGGCCAAGGCCGGGCTCACCGGCGAGGCCCTCACGTCCTTCAGCGAGGAGGACGTCGACACGTCCTCGTGCCCGCCCATGTGGAAGACCGAGGGTGAGGCCCTGTTCAACATGGGCTACGACGACGGCTTCGCCGGCGGCGCCTACTCCTGCGGCCGCTGCCACACCCAGGGCTGGTCGTACGGCGAGAAGGAGGAGGACGGCGGCGGCGCCATGGGCCCGAACCTCCGCGGCATCACCGGCCAGTTCCCGGGCGGCACGCTCGGCCTCCAGCAGCAGACCGACTTCGTCTGCGAGGGCAGCGCCGAGGGCGTCCGCTACGGCCGTCACGGCCAGGGCAGCGGGCGCATGCCCGGCTTCTGCATCACGCCCGAGGTCAAGCTGAACCCGGAGAACGGCGAGGTGGGGATCGACCCGGTCGACGCCGGCCTCCCCGAGGACGGCGCCATGTTCACCCAGGAGCAGGTGCAGGCGGTCGTCGAGTACGAACGGAGCCTCTCGGAATGATGGTCGAACTGCTCGGCGCCCTGACCTGGACCCCCGGGTTCAAGGGGCTCCTCACGGTCGCGGTGGCCGTCGCCATCCTCTGCGGCTCGGTGGCGCTGATCCTGGGCACCAACAGCGGCGCCCGCCTCGGCTTCCTCATCGCCCTCACCGGCCTCTTCGGCTGGTTCCTCGTCATGGGCATCATCTGGGCCGTCTACGGCATCGGCTACAAGGGCCCGGCCCCGTCGTGGAAGGTGGTCGACACCGTCTCCGGTCCACCGGTGGCGTCACGCATCCCGGTCGCCGGCACGTTGCCGCTACCCGAGGACCTCCCCGACCCCGTCGACGTGCGCGACGCCGATGCCCGGCTGGCCGAGGAGTTCCCGCCCGAGGGCAAGGAGCCCACCCTGGGCGAGCTCG
>DATAGR010000478.1:0-2614 GCA_036263575.1 Aquihabitans sp.
AGCGCGTACATGTTCACCAACAGGTGGATGACCCCGTAGTGGAGGAACCCGGACGTGACCATCCGGTACCACTCGCCCTCGCCGACGCCGAGGCCGGGGAAGGTGAAGTCGCCGGCCGAGAACTTGGCGATCAGGCCGTAGTCGACCTGCATGCGCCCGGCGTCGCCTCGGAGCGCCTGCCCGCCGTCGACCGCCACGCCGATGAGGAACACGGCGACGTTGACCGCCATGAGGACCTGCGTGAGCACCGGCCGGGCCCGCAGCGACCCGACCCCCTGGTACACCTGCTGCTTGCCGGCCTTGGTGCACTCGGGGCAGTGGAAGCCGACCGACGCCTGGTGCATGCAGCGACCGCAGATCGGCCGGTCGCACCGCTGGCAGATGACCCCGGCCGGCTGGTCGGGGTGGCGGTAGCACGTCTGGACTGCGGTCTCCACGGGTTCGACCGTAGCGGCGCCGACCGAAAATCGGCCGTCGGTCGACGGCCCTCCGGCGGGCCCGTCAGTGCAGGTCGTCGCCGAGCTGGTCGACGAGGGAGAACCAGTAGAACCCGTAGGGCGGCAGGGTCACGAAGTAGGGCAGCTCGCCGATCTCGGGGAACGCCACCCGGCCGAAGAGCTCGACGGGCGTCTTGCCGGCCAGGCCGGCCAGGTGCAGCTCGACGGGCTGGGCCACCTTGGACAGGTTGTTGACGCAGAGCACGACGTCCTCCGGGCCGTCGTCGCGGGTCTGGCGCCGCAGGTAGGCGAAGACCGCCTCGTTGCCGACGTCGAGCGACTCGAAGCTGCCGGTGCCGAACACGGCGTGCTCGCGGCGGGCGTGGATCATGCGCTGCACCCAGTGGAGGAACGACCCGGGGTTGCGCAGCTGCGACTCCACGTTGGTGGCGGTGTAGCCGTAGACGGGGTCCATGAGCGACGGCAGGTACAGCTGGGCGAAGTCGGCGGTGGAGAAGCCGCCGTTGCGGTCGGGCGTCCACTGCATCGGCGTGCGCACGCCGTCGCGGTCGCCGAGGTAGATGTTGTCGCCCATCCCGATCTCGTCGCCGTAGTACATGACCGGGCTGCCGGGGAGGCTGAAGAGCAACCCGTGGAACAGCTCGGCCACCCGGCGGTCGTTCTCGAGCAGCGGGGCCAGCCGGCGGGCGATGCCGACGTTGCGCTTCATGCGCGGGTCCTTGGCGTACTCGGAGTACATGTAGTCCCGCTCCTCGTCGGTGACCATCTCCAGGGTCAGCTCGTCGTGGTTGCGGAGGAAGATGCCCCACTGGCTGCCGTCGGGGATCGCCGGCGTCTGCGACATGATCTCGCGGATCGGCCGGGCCTTCTCCTGGCGGGCGGCCATGAACATGCGGGGCATCAGCGGGAAGTTGAAGCACATGTGGCACTCGTCGCCGGTGTCGCCGAAGTAGTCGACGACGTCGGCGGGCCACTGGTTCGCCTCCGCCAGCAGGACCCTGCCCGGGAACTCCTGGTCCACGACTGACCGGACCCGCCGGAGGTACTCGTGGGTCTCCTTGAGGTTCTCGCCGTTGGTGCCGTCGCGCTCGAACAGGTACGGCACGGCGTCGAGGCGGAAGCCGTCGAGCCCGAGGCCCAACCAGTAGCGGACGACGTCGAGCATCGCGTCGGCGACGTCGGGGTTGTCGTAGTTGAGGTCGGGCTGGTGGTGGAAGAAGCGGTGCCAGTAGTACTGCTCGCGCTGCGGCTCCCAGGTCCAGTTGGAGGGCTCGGTGTCGACGAAGATGACCCGCGCCTCGCTCCAGCGCTCGTTGTCGTCGTTCCACACGTACCAATCGTGCCGGGGGTTGTCCGGCGACGATCGTGACTCCTGGAACCACGGGTGCTGGTCGCTGGTGTGGTTCATGACCATGTCGGCGATGACGCGGATGCCACGGCGGTGCGCCTCGTCGATGAGCTCGGCGGCGTCGCCCACCGTGCCGTAGTCGGGCAGCACCGTGAAGAAGTCGGAGATGTCGTAGCCGCCGTCACGGAGGGGCGACTGGTAGAAGGGCAGCAGCCAGAGGCAGTCGACGCCGAGCCACTCGAGGTAGTCGAGCTTCTCGGTGATCCCCCGGAGGTCGCCGGTGCCGTCGCCGTTGGAGTCCCGGAAGCCCCGGACCAGGACCTCGTAGAAGATGGCGTTCTGGTACCAGCGCGGATCGTCGACGGTCACCGGTGCGATGGTAACGACGGGTCAGGGGGCGCTTGGACGAAGCGACGCATGGCCCGCCCCCTGCCCGGTGCCGGTGTGGTCATGCGAACCCGCCCATCACGCCCGATCACGTCATCGGGGCCGGTCCTCGGCCTCGACGAGGCGGGCCAGCTCCCGCTGCGCCCGCAGGTCGTCGGGCTCGGCCTCGGCGAGCCGCGAGGCCCACGCCCTCGCCCCGATGACGTCGCCGGCGGCCTCGTGGTGGCGGGCCAGCGCCCGCAGCACGTCGCGGCGGGCCCGGTCGACGCGGGCGCGCAGGCCGTCGGCGAACTCGGCGTAGGGGTCCTCGGCCAGGAACGTCCCCTGCTCCGCCAGCGACGCGGCCCGGGCCAGCTCGTCGGGCACGACCCCGGTGGCCGACCCGACCCCGAGGCCACGGTCGGCGGTGGCGAGGAGCTCC
>DATAGR010000479.1:0-1921 GCA_036263575.1 Aquihabitans sp.
AAGTGCAACAACTGCGTCGAGCGCAAGCAGCCGCACCTCTGCGTGATGATCCAGTTCGCCATCGCCGGCAGCCCCAAGTTCAAGCGCGGCGACACCGACGTCTTCGGCATGGCCGGCACCGGCACGTTCGCCGAGTACCTCACGGTGCCGCAGGAGGCCGCCATCAAGATCGACGACGACATCCCGTTCGAGATCGCCTCGCTGATCGGCTGCGGCGTGAGCACGGGGGTCGGCGCCGCCATCAACACCGCCAAGGTGAAGCCGGGCTCGAGCGTCGTGGTGTTCGGTTGCGGCGGTGTCGGCATCTCGGCCATCCAGGGCGCCCGCGTGGCCGGCGCCGCCACCATCGTGGCCGTCGACCTCGTCGACTCGAAGCTCGAGCTGGCCAAGGAGTTCGGGGCGACCCACGCCTGCAAGCCCGACGACCTCGCCGCCCTGCAGGCCGAGCTCACCGGCGACGGCTTCGACTACGCCTTCGAGGCCATCGGCCTGCCCCAGACCATGCGCGCCGCCTTCGACGCCGTCCGCCGCGGCGGCACCGCGTGCGTCATCGGCGTCGGCGCCATGGACAAGGAGGTCTCGTTCAACGGCTTCGAGCTCTTCTTCTCCGAGAAGAACTTCATGGGCAGCTACTACGGCTCGGTCGACGTCCGCTCCGACTTCCACAAGCTCCTGCGCCTCTGGAAGTCCGGCCAGCTCGACCTCGAGGGCATGATCTCGAAGCGGATGAAGATCGACGAGATCAACGACGCCTTCACCGCCATGAAGAACGGCGAGGTCATCCGCACGGTCATCACGTTCTGACCGCGGCGGGGGGAGCCACTGTGTTCGACACCATCCCGGGGTTGCTCCCGGACCTGCAGGCCCTCTACGAGGACCTCCACGCCCACCCGGAGCTCTCCTTCGCCGAGCACCGCACCGCAGCGATCCTGGCCGAGCGGCTCGCCGCGCTGGGCTACGAGGTGACCACCGACGTCGGCCGCACCGGTGTCGTCGCCACGCTCGACAACGGCGACGGCCCGCTCGTGCTGCTGCGCGCCGACATCGACGCGCTCCCCGTCGAGGAGGCAACCGGGCTGCCGTACGCCAGCACGGTCCGGGCGCCGGGCGCCGACGGCGCCGAGGTGCCGGTGGCCCACGCGTGCGGCCACGACATGCACGCCACGTGGCTGATCGGGGTGGCGACGCTCTTCGCGCGGCACCGCGAGGCCTGGCGGGGCCGGCTGCTGCTGGTGGTCCAGCCCGCCGAGGAGATCGCGGCCGGCGCCGCGGCCATGATCGACGACGACCTGTTCGAGCGCTTCGGGCGCCCGGACGTGGCGCTCGGCCAGCACGTCGCCCCGGCCCCCGCCGGCTGGGTCCTCTACCGGTCGGGCCCCGTCATGGCCGCCACCGACGCCCTGCGGGTGGTGCTCCACGGGCGGGGCGGCCACGGCTCCAACCCGCAGAGCACGATCGACCCGGTCGTGATGGCGGCCTCCACCGTGCTGAAGCTCCAGACGGTGGTGTCTCGGACCGTGGCGCCCAGCGACACGGCGGTGGTCACGGTGGGCACGATGCACGCCGGCACCAAGGAGAACGTCATCGCCGACCACGCCGAGCTCGGGCTCAGCATCCGGACGTTCGACCCGGCCGTGCGGGACCGCATCCTCAAGGCGGTCGAGCGGATCGTGCACGGCGAGGCGGCCTCGTGCGGTGCCACCACGCCGCCCGAGGTCACGACGACCTCGTCCTTCCCGGCGACGATCAACGACCCCGGCGCCACCGACGCGGTGGCCGCCGCGTTCCGCGCCCACTTCGGCCCGGAGCGGGCGATGGAGGGGCCGGCCGTCACGGGCAGCGAGGACTTCGGCGCGTTCGCCACCGCCGGCGGGTTCCCGTCGTCGTTCTGGTTCGTGGGCGGCACCGACCCGGACCTCTG
>DATAGR010000480.1:0-11600 GCA_036263575.1 Aquihabitans sp.
GCGAGCCCGGTGAGCGGGTCGTGGAACGCCTGGTGGCTCAGCTGCTCCTCGCGCTCGGTGAGCTGCTCGATCTTCGAACGCAGCGACCGGGTCAGCTCCTGGTTCTCCTGCATGGTGAGCAGGTGGCGCACCAGCACGAGCGCTCCCGTGGCCAGGGCGACGACGGCGAGGAAGGCGTCGACCTCGGACCCCCGGAGGACGCGCACCAGGTGGATCGCGAGGGCGGCGCCCGCGACGGTCAGCGGGAGGACCGCACGGCGGAACGCCGAGGCGTCGGCGGATGCGACGGTGGCCCACGAGGCCGCCCGGCCGCCCGCGTCGCGCGGTGACGTCGCCGCCGCCAGCAGCACCATCAGGTACCCGGCGGTCCACCCGACGTCGGCCGGCGACACGAGCGTCTCGGTGCCCGACAGCGTGTTCCACACGAAGACGCTGTCGGCGCCGCCGAGGACGAGCATGGCCCCACCGAGGAGCACGATCGGCACGGCGGTGTGCTCGCGTCCCGCCCGGGTCATGACGAGGAGCACCGACGACACGACCACCAGGCTCCCGACGGGGTAGGCCAGGCTGAGGCCGAGCTCGAAGCTGTCGTCGGCGCCGGCCCGGTAGCTCGGGCCCAGCACGAGGGCCCAGCTCACCGACAGCAGCGAGCCGGCGACGATCAACCCGTCGAGCGCGGCCACGAGGTGCGTCGAGGTCGACGAGCGGGCGGCCAGCGTCCACATGGCCGCCAACGCCAGGGGCACGGCGAGCAGGTAGCCGAGGTCGGCCGGCGACGGGAACGGGGCCGCGACCCGCGTGGTCTCGTAGGCCGTCCAGACGACCTGGCCCAGGCCCCAGGACAGCGCCGAGCCGCCCAGGAGGCGCCAGGCGCGGCGCTCGGCCGGCAGCGCGCAGCGGCGGGCGGCGAGGCCGCACGCCAGCGACGCGCCCAGGGCGGCGGCGCACTGCCCGAGGTTCGAGATCAGCTGGGCCGCGCCATCGCCCGGCCACGGCCCGAGCACGAGCGCGGTGAAGGCGAGGAGCGACGAGGCGGTCGCGGCGGTGCTTCGGTGGTGGCTGGCGGCGGGCACGGGTCTCGGGAGGGGCCGCAGGCGCGGTCCTCCTCCCTGGATCGGGTCGGGCGGCTCGAATCCAAGCGATCCGCGCGGATCACCAGGCAGGATGCGGCCCATGGCACCCTTCGCGATCGACGGCCGCATCGGCCGGGCCACCCGGGCCATGGCCACCAGCGCGACGTTCCGTCGGGCGGGTCCGAAGGTGGTCCCCGCGGTGGATCGCGTGCTGCACCGGGTGACCGGCGGGCGGGTCATCCTCAGCCGGGCGCTCGTGCCCAGCATGGTCCTGACCACCACCGG
Source organism: Aquihabitans sp. (assembly GCA_036263575.1). Lineage (GTDB taxonomy): Bacteria > Actinomycetota > Acidimicrobiia > Acidimicrobiales > Iamiaceae > Aquihabitans. Next base: position 1,359 of record DATAGR010000480.1, read on the forward strand.
TCGGCGGAGCGGGCAGGCCCGCACCTCGCCGCTCGCCTGCGTGCCCGACGACGCCGGCGGCTGGTGGGTGGTCGGCTCGAACTTCGGCCAGGAGGTGCACCCGGCGTGGACGGCCAACCTGCTCGCCGATCCCCTTGCCCGGGTCTCCTACGGGGGCAGCGAGGTCGAGGTGCGCGCCGAGCTGCTCGACGCTGCCGCCAAGGCGGAGGTCTGGCCCCGGCTGGTCGCGGTCTGGCCGGCCTACGACGACTACGTCCGCAGCAGCGGGCGCGACCTCCGCGTCTTCCACCTGGTGCCCGCCGCCGGGGCGTGATCTCGGTCACGTCGAACCGCACGACCGTCAGGGCGGCACCTCCGCCGGGTTGGTCGAGCTGCGGCCGGTGGCCGCGCCGCCGGGCCGAGGGCGCCCGGGGGACGACGCGAGGAGGCAGCCATGAGGGTCCTGGTCATCGGTGCGAACGGCACCATCGGGGGAGCGGTCTCGCAGGCGCTGCGCGACCGAGGTCACGACGTCGTCGGCGCCAGCCGGACCTCGAGCGACCACCAGGTCGACGTGCGCGACCCCGCCAGCGTCCGCGCCCTCTTCGAGGCGGTCGGCGAGGTCGACGCGCTGGTGTGCGCCCTGGGCGAGCTGCACTTCGGGCCCGTCGCCGAGATGACGCCCGAGCAGTTCCGCATCGGCCTCGACAGCAAGCTCATGGGCCAGGTGCACGCCACCCTGATCGGCCAGCACCACGTGCGGGACGGCGGCTCGATCACCCTCACCGCCGGGATCCTCTCGGACCCCATCCGGTTCGGAGCCGACGCCTGCACGGTGAACCACGCCGTCGAGGGCTTCGTCATCGGTGCCGCGGTCGACCTCCCCCGGGGGCTGCGGATCAACGCGGTGAGCCCCGGCGTGGTGGAGGAGTCCTGGGAGCTCGTGAAGGACGCGGTGCCCGGGTACGAGACGGTGCCGGCCTCGCGGGTGGCGCTGGGCTACGTGCGCAGCATCGAGGGCGCCCGCACCGGCCACATCGACCAGGTCTGGTAGCGCCGGGCGGTCACGGTCGGGGCCGCCAGGCCGTGGCGCCGAAGGCGAGGTAGCGCAGCCGGCGCTCGGCCTCGGCGACGACCTCGGGCTCGCGCTCGGGGTTCTCCTCGATCACGTCGATCAGCCGCCGGGCGGTCTCCACCATCAGGCCGACGATGAGGTCGGCCAGCATGACGAGATCGGGCGTCGGCCACCGGTCGACGACCGGCAGCCGGGCCAGGTCGGTGGCGAGCTCGGTGGCGAAGAGGCGGATCTCGCGCCGGATGGCCAGGCGCACGGTCGGCACCGCGCTGTACTGCTCGCGGGCGATGAAGCGGTAGTGGGCCCGGTGGTCGTGGACGTGGCGGACGAGCGCAGCCACCGACCGCTCGATCATGTCCTCGGCCTCGTCGACGTCGTCCCGGGCGTCGCGCATGAGCTGGCGAAGCGTCGTGAACGCCTCGTCGACCAGCACCAGGCCGAGGTCGTCGATGCGCTCGAAGTGGCGGTAGAACGCGGCGGGGGCCACGCCGGCCGCCCTCGTGACCTCCCGGATGCCGAGGTTGTCGAGCGAGCGGTCCTCGAGCAGGCGGAGGGCGCCGTCGAGCAGCGCCCGGCGGGTGCGCCCCTTGTCGACCGATCGCCCCGGTGCGGCGCGCCCCGGACCGGGCCGGCTCGGGGACCGCTCACCGCCGGAGCGGCCGGAGCGCGGTCGTGACGTCACCCGCCCGATGGTAACGGCCGTTCACGAGACGCACGGCGTGGGTTCGTCGCCAGCACGCCACCCGATGGGCGGGAGCCGGAGGAAGGGCAGGTCAAGGGCACTGGCTGCGCTGTGACGCCTATCGCTTGCCCGGCGTGGCCGACGTCCGTACTTTGGTGAACAGTTGTTCACCAACCGACGTGGAGGCAGCGATGGTCGACGTGATGGGCGCACCGGTGGCGGACCGACCCCGGGGCGTGCTCCGGCGGGTCCTTGCCTCGGAGCTGGTCGACCGGCTGACCGCGCCCCACGGCGTCGACCGCTACCTCGAGCTGGTCGACCCCCGTTGGGTGGTGAGGGAGACGCGAGCCGAGGTCGTCGCCGCGGTCCGGCAGACGCCGGGCACCGTCACCCTCACCCTCCGCCCGAACGACACCTGGGGCGGCTTCCGGGCCGGCCAGCACGTCGTGGTCGGCGTCGAGGTCGACGGGATCGTGCACGAGCGGTGCTTCAGCCTCGCCGGCTCCCCGCACCGGGCCGACGGCACGCTCGAGCTCACCGTCAAGGCCAACCCCGCAGGCCGGGTCAGCCGGCACCTGGTGGACCATGCCCGCCCCGGCATGGTGGTCCGGCTCTCCGAGGCGCGGGGCGACCTCACCCTCCCGCCGCCGGCCGATCGTGGCGACCACCTGGTGCTGATCAGCGGCGGCAGCGGGATCACGCCGGTCCTGTCCATGCTCCGCGCCCTCGTCGACGAGGGGCACCAGGGCCCCGTCACCTTCGTGCACTACGCCTGGACCCTCGCCGACGTCTGCTACCTCGACGAGCTGCGAGCCCTGACCGCGGCGCTGCCCGGTGGCCGGCTGCTGCTCGGGCTGACCGACCAGCCCGAGGCCGGCGACCTGGTCGGCCCCTTCTCCGTCGAGCACCTCGCCGCCGTCACCGACGACCCCGCCGGCTGCCGGGTCCACCTCTGCGGCCCGGCGCCGTTGATGGCGGCCGTCGAGGAGCACCTCGCCGGCCTCGGCCTGGCCGACCGCATCCACCTCGAGCGGTTCGGGCCGCCGCCGATCGACCCGTCGCTCGACACCGGCCAGGGCGTCGTCACGATGGTCCGCTCCGGCCGCAGCGTCGCCGGCACCGGCACGGTGCTGGAGACGGTCGAGGCCGCCGGCGTCCGCCCGGCGACGGGCTGCCGGCGGGGCATCTGCGGGACGTGCACCACCACCAAGACGTCGGGCGTCGTCCGCAACCTGGTCACCGGCCAGGACTCGCACGCCGACGCCGAACCCATCCGCCTCTGCGTGTCGGTCCCGTGCGGCGACGTCGCCGTCGACCTCTGACCCGACGACCGAAGGAGCCACCGTGCCCAACCCCATCACCCACCTGACCCCCGAGCAGATCGACGCCTTCGGCGAGGAGCTCGACGACCTCCGTCGCCGGACTGTCGCCGACCTCGGCGAGCGCGACCGCGGCTACCTGGAGCGGGTCGTGCGGGCCCAGCGGGGCCTCGAGTTCGCCGGCCGGGCGCTGCTCTTCGCCGGCTTCCTGCCGCCGGCGTGGGTCGGCGGCGTGGCCGCCCTCTCCCTGTCGAAGATCCTCGACAACATGGAGATCGGCCACAACGTGATGCACGGCCAGTACGACTTCCTGCAGGACCCGGCGTTCGAGGGCAGGGCCTTCGAGTGGGACACGGCGTGCCCCGGGGACCAGTGGCGCCACTCGCACAACTACCGGCACCACACCTTCACCAACATCGTGGGCGAGGATCGCGACATCGGCTACGGCGTGCTGCGCATGACGCCCGAGCAGCCGTGGAAGCCGAGCGACCTCGGCAACCCGATCTACGCCGCCCTCCTCGCCACCTTCTTCCAGTACGGCGTGATGCTCCACGACCTGGAGGCCGACAACCTCCTCGCCGGCCGCACCTCGTGGTCCGACACCGCCGAGCTGCGCGCCGCGATGGCCCGCAAGCTCGGCAGCCAGACGCTGAAGGACTACGTGCTGTTCCCCTTGCTCACCGGCCCGTCGGCCCCGCTCACCTTCGTGGGCAACGCCACCGCCAACCTGGTCCGCAACCTCTGGGCCTTCACCATCATCTTCTGCGGCCACTTCCCGGACGGCGTGGCCACCTTCACCCAGGAGGAGGCCGACCAGGAGAGCCGGGGCGGGTGGTACCTGCGCCAGCTCCTCGGCTCGGCGAACATCTCGGGCGGCCCGCTCTTCCACGTGCTGAGCGGCAACCTCAGCCACCAGATCGAGCACCACCTCTTCCCCGACCTGCCGGCGCACCGCTACCCGGAGCTCGCCGTCGAGGTGCGGGAGATCTGCGAGCGCTACGGCCTGCCGTACAACACCGGTGGCCTGGCCGAGCAGTTCGGCTCCGTCGTGGCCAAGATCTGCCGCCTCGCCCTGCCGTGGACGAAGGCACCGGAGGCCGAGGCCGGCGCGGTGCCGGCTCCGTCGACCTCAGCGGCGCCCCGGGTCGACACCTCGGGACGGGTGCTGGCCGCCGCCTGAGCCCGGCTGAGGTTGTCGGTACCCCCCGGGGGTAGGTACGCTCGGTTCGTCCGAGCACCCACCTCCGGAGCCGCCGCCATGTCGACCACCGCCACCTACGCCGTCTCGGGGATGTCGTGCCAGCACTGCATCGACGCCGTGACCGCCGAGGTCGGGCGGATCGGCGGTGTGGACCAGGTCGACGTCGACCTCGGCGCCGGCGTGGTCACGGTGACCAGCCGCGACCGCCTCGAGCTCGACGACGTCCGCGCCGCCGTGGACGAGGCCGGCTTCGACCTCGTGGCCCCGGAGGGCTGAGCCGGTGGGCACCGCACCTCGCCTGGCCCTCTTCGCCCTCGCGGCGCTGGCCGCGTTCGGGGCCGCCTTCGGCGTCGGCCGGGCCGTGGGCCCGATCGACGACGACCGGCCGGCCGAGCGCATCGAGCACGTCGACCCGTCCTCGTCCGACCCGTCGTCGTCCGGTCACGCCGAGGGCCACGAGGAGGAGGGGTCGTGACCACGCCGACCACCCGGGCGCCCCATGCCGCGGGCACCGACGGCACGCGCACCGTCGACCTCCAGATCGGCGGCATGACGTGCGCCTCGTGCGCGGCACGGATCGAACGCCGGCTGAACCGCATGGAGGGGGTGGAGGCGTCGGTGAACTACGCCACCGAGGGCGCTCGCGTCGACGCCCCCGCCGGCGTGACCCGAGACGACCTCGTCGCCCAGGTCGAGGCCCTCGGCTACGCCGTGGTCGACCCGCCCGCACCTGACCCGGCGCCCTCCGCCGGCGACGGCGACGGCGCCGGGACCGGGACCGGGACCGCCGACCACGTCGTCCCGGCCGAGGACGCGCTCCGCCAGCGGGTCCTGGCCAGCGCCGCCCTCTCCCTGCCGGTGCTCGTGCTCTCGATGGTGCCCGCCCTCCAGTTCGACCACTGGCAGTGGATCTCGCTCGCCCTGGCCTCGCCGGTCGTGCTCTGGGCCGCGTGGCCGTTCCACCGGGCTGCCTGGACGAACCTCCGCCACGCCGCCGCGTCGATGGACACGCTCATCTCCGTGGGCACGCTCGCCGCGTACGGCTGGTCGCTCTACGCCCTGCTGTGGACGCCCGCCGGCGACGACGGCATGCGCATGGGCTTCGACCTCCTGCCCTCGCGCGGCGCCGGACGCCACGAGATCTACCTCGAGGTCGCCAGCGTGGTCGTCACGCTCATCCTGGCCGGCCGCTGGTTCGAGGCGCGCGCCAAGCGCCGGTCCGGTGCTGCGCTCCGCGCCCTGCTCGAGCTCGGCGCCAAGGACGTCGGGGTGCTGCGCGACGGCCGCGAGGTCCGGGTGCCCGTGGCCGAGCTCGCCGTGGGGGACCGGTTCGTGGTCCGCCCCGGCGAGAAGGTCGCCACCGACGGCACCGTGGTCTCGGGCAGCTCGGCGATCGACACGTCGCTGGTGACCGGCGAGCCCGTGCCGGTCGAGGTCGAGCCGGGCGACGCCGTGGTCGGCGCCACCGTGAACGCCGGCGGGCGCCTGGTGGTCGAGGCGACCCGCGTGGGCGCGGACACCGCGCTGGCCCGCATCGCCCGCCTGGTGACCGAGGCCCAGGCCGGCAAGGCCCAGGTGCAGCGCCTGGCCGATCGCGTCTCGGCCGTGTTCGTGCCGGTCGTGATCGTGGTGGCGGCGGCGACGCTCGGCTTCTGGCTCGGCGCCGGCGCCGAGGCGGCCGAGGCGTTCACCGCTGCCGTGGCCGTGCTGATCATCGCCTGCCCGTGTGCCCTCGGCCTGGCCACCCCCACCGCGCTCATGGTCGGCACCGGCCGGGGCGCCCAGCTCGGCGTCCTCATCAAGGGCCCCGAGGTGCTGGAGTCGACCCGTCGGGTCGACACGGTCGTGCTCGACAAGACCGGCACCGTCACGACCGGGCGCATGCGCCTCGTCGGCGTCGTGGCGGGACCCGGCACCACCGAGGAGGAGCTGCTCCGACGAGCCGGCGCCCTCGAGGACGCGTCGGAGCACCCCATCGCCGCCGCCATCGCCACCGGGGCCCGGGCACGCCTCGGCGCCGACCTCCCACCGGTCGAGGGGTTCGCCTCGACGCAGGGCCTGGGCGTGGCCGGCCGCGTGGGCGACGCCGACGTGGTGGCCGGTCGTGAGGCCTTCGTCCTCGACCGCCTCGGCGCCGACGCGCTCCACCCGGACCTGGCGAGGGCCCGCGACGGGCACGCCGCGGCCGGCCGCACCGTGGTGTTCGCCGGCTGGGACGGCGCCGTGCGCGGCGCCCTGGTGGTCGCCGACACGGTGAAGCCCACCTCGGCCGAGGCCGTGGACCGCCTCCGGGCGCTCGGCCTGCGCCCGGTCCTCCTCACCGGTGACGGGCGGGCCGCCGCCCTCGCCGTCGCCGACCAGGTCGGCATCGCGCCCGACGACGTGGTGGCCGAGGTGCTGCCCGAGGAGAAGGTCGCCGTCGTGGCGCGACTCCAGGCGGGCGGTGCGGTCGTGGCCATGGTGGGCGACGGCGTGAACGCCGCCGCCGCGCTCGCCACCGCCGACCTCGGCCTGGCCGTGGGCACCGGCACCGACGTCGCCATCGAAGCCTCCGACCTGACGCTCGTGCGGGGTGACCTCCTCGCCGCCGTCGACGCCATCCGGCTGTCGCGCCGCACCCTCGCCACCATCAAGGGCAACCTGTTCTGGGCCTTCGCCTACAACGTCGCCGCCATCCCGCTCGCCGCCGCCGGCCTCCTCAACCCGGTGATCGCCGGCGGCGCCATGGCCCTGTCGAGCGTGTTCGTCGTGTCGAACAGCCTCCGCCTGCGCCGGTTCCGCGCCGTCGAGGCCACCGGCGACGACCACGCCCCCGACACATCCACCACCGACCCCGGCGCCGCCACCCCCGTGGCCGCCCGCCCCTGACAGGAGACCGACCGTGCGCGGCTACACGATGGACAAGGACGAGTACCTCAAGCGGCTCCGGCGCATCGAGGGCCAGGTGCGCGGCATCCAGCGCATGGTGGAGGAGGACACGTACTGCATCGACGTCCTCACCCAGCTCTCGGCGGCCACCAAGGCGCTGCAGAGCGTCGGCATCGGCCTGCTCGAGGAGCACGTCAACCACTGCGTCGTGGAGGCCGCCCAAGCGGGCGACGACGACGCGACCCGGGAGAAGGTGGCCGAGGCCACCCGGGCGATCGAGCGCCTCGTCCGCTCCTGACGCAGGTGCCCGGCGGGCGTCGCCGCCGCCGGTGGCGCCGGGCGGCGCCGGACCGGGCGTGTTGACACGGCACCACGCCATGCCGTTCGCTACACCGCGTGCCCAAGCCCCTCGTCATCGTCGAGTCACCCGCCAAGGCCCGCACCATCGCGGGCTTCCTCGGCGACGACTTCCACGTCGAGTCCTCGGTCGGGCACATCCGCGACCTGCCCTCCAAGGGCCTCAGCATCGACGTCGACGACCACTTCACGCCGACCTACGAGGTGCACGCCTCCAAGAAGGACGTCATCCGCCGGTTGAAGGCGCTGCTCGCCGACGCCGACGAGCTGTACCTCGCGACGGATGAGGATCGCGAAGGCGAGGCCATCTCCTGGCACCTCCTCCAGGTCCTGAAGCCCAAGGTCCCGGTGAAGCGGATGGTCTTCCACGAGATCACCCGCTCGGCGATCGAGCACGCCGTCGACAACTGGCGCGAGATCGACGAGGGCCTGGTCGACGCCCAGGAGACCCGTCGCATCGTCGACCGCCTCTTCGGCTACCCCGTCTCCGAGGTCCTGTGGCGCAAGGTCAACGCCGGGCTGTCCGCCGGCCGGGTGCAGAGCCCGGCGGTGCGCCTGGTCGTCGAGCGCGAGCGCGAGCGCATCGCCTTCAAGGCCGCCGACTACTGGGACCTCGACGCCGCCTTCCCGACCGACCCGGCGTTCGGCGCCACGCTGGTGGCCCTCGACGGCCGCCGGGTGGCCAGCGGCCGCGACTTCGACGACGCGGGCAACCTGGTGCGCGACGTCACGGTGGTCGACGAGCCGACGGCCCGCGGCCTGGTCGACGCCCTCGGCGGCGCCTCCTTCTCGGTGCGCTCGGTGGAGGAGAAGCCGTTCAGCTCGAAGCCCAAGGCCCCGTTCATGACGTCGACCCTCCAGCAGGAGGGCGGGCGCAAGCTGCGCATGAGCTCGGCCCAGGTCATGCGGGTGGCCCAGGACCTCTACCAGAACGGCTACATCACCTACATGCGGACCGACAGCACGACGCTGTCGGAGACGGCCCTCAACGCGGCCCGCTCGCAGGCCCGTGAGCTCTACGGCGCCGAGTACGTGCCGGATCGCCCCCGCACCTACGACCGCAAGGTCAAGAACGCCCAGGAGGCCCACGAGGCCATCCGCCCGGCAGGGGAGTCGTTCCGCACGCCCGAGTCGCTCCGCGGCGAGCTCCGCTCCGACGCCCTGCGCCTCTACGAGCTGATCTGGAAGCGCACGGTCGCGTCGCAGATGGTCGATGCCCGGGGCCAGTCGGTGTCGGTGCGCATCGGCGCGACCGCGTCCGACGGTCGTGACGCCGAGTTCGGGGCGTCGGGTCGCTCGATCACGTTCCCCGGCTACCTGCGGGCCTACGTCGAGGGCACCGACGACCCCGATGCCGCCCTCGACGACCGCGAGACGCTGCTGCCCGTGCTCACGGTGGGCCAGGACCTGCCCCGCCCGGAGGTCGAGGCCAAGGGCCACACCACCTCGCCGCCGGCCCGCTACACCGAGGCCTCGCTCGTGAAGCGGCTGGAGGAGCTCGGCATCGGCCGGCCCTCGACCTATGCGTCGATCATGCAGACCATCCAGGACCGCGGCTACGTGTGGAAGAAGGGCTCGGCCCTGGTCCCCACGTGGACGGCGTTCGCGGTGATCGGGCTGCTCGAGCGCCACTTCGGCGACCTCGTCGACTACGCCTTCACCGCCCGGATGGAGGACGAGCTCGACGGCATCGCCCACGGCCAGATCTCCCGGGAGCCGTGGCTCAACCGGTTCTGGTTCGGCGACCCCGCCGGCGAGCCGACGGCGGAGCTGGCCGACGTCAACCCGGGCTCGCCCGGGCTCAAGGCGCTCGTGGAGTCGGGCAAGGACGACATCGACCCGGCCGAGATCAACGTCGTCGGCCGCTTCGTCACGCCCGAGGGCGAGGAGATCCTCGTCAAGCCGGGCAAGTTCGGGCCCTACCTCAAGAAGGGCGACGAGTCGGCGTCCATCCCCGACGACCTGGCCCCCGACGAGCTCGACGTCTTCAAGGCGATCGAGCTGCTCTCCGCCGGCAACGGCGACCGCGTGCTGGGCCAGGACCCCGAGACCGGCCTCGACGTCGTGGCCAAGGCCGGGCGGTTCGGGCCCTACGTGCAGGTCGGCGAGATGCCCGAGGGCAAGGGCAAGGTCAAGCCCGAGGACAAGCCCAAGACGGCCTCGCTGTTCAAGACGATGACGGTCGAGCGCATCACGCTCGACGACGCCCTCCAGCTCCTCTCGCTGCCCCGAGAGGTCGGCGTCGACCCGTCCGACGGCGGCACGATCGTGGCCATGAACGGCCGGTACGGGCCGTACCTGAAGAAGGACTACGTCGACGAGACGGGCGCCGCCAAGTCCGAGACCCGGTCGCTCGAGAACGAGGAGCAGATCTTCGACGTCACCCTCGACCGGGCCCTCGCCATCCTGGCGACGCCCAAGCAGCGCCGGGGCCAGACCACGGCCGCCCCGCTGCGCGAGCTCGGCGTCGACCCCGTCTCGGAGAAGCCGATGGTGCTCAAGGACGGCCGCTTCGGTCCCTACGTGACCGACGGCGAGACCAACGCCTCGCTCCGCAAGGGCGACGAGGTCGAGACCATCACCGACGAGCGGGCCTCGGAGCTGCTCCAGATCCGCCGCGACGCCGGCCCGTCGAAGAAGAAGACGGCGGCAAAGAAGAAGGCACCGGCCAAGAAGAAGAAGGCCGCCGCCAAGAAGGCCCCGGCCAAGAAGAAGGCGGCCACGAAGGCCCCGGCGGCGAAGCAGGCGGCCCCGGCGCCCG
>DATAGR010000481.1:0-3004 GCA_036263575.1 Aquihabitans sp.
CTCGATCTGATCGACCTCGCCGACGATGAGGTCGGCGCCGTGCCCCAGGACGGCACACCCGACCTCGGTGCCGATGATCGCCTGCTCGACCACCACCTTGGCGTCGTAGCGCCGGGCCTCCGCCAGCGCGGCGCCCAGGTCTCCGGGCTCCTCCACGCGCCGGACGCCGAACGACGAGCCCGAGCGTGCCGGCTTCACGAAGACGGGGTACGGGAGGCCGTCCGGGACCGGTGTCCGGGCGTCGTGCAGCACCCAGAACCCCGGCGTGGCGATGCCTGCGCTCCGGGCAACGACGTGGGCGAGCGACTTGTCCATGCAGATCGCGGAGCTCGCCACGTCGCATCCCACGTACGGGATGCCGGACAGCTCGAGCAGGCCCTGCACCGCCCCGTCCTCGCCGTGTCGGCCGTGCAGCACCGGGAACACGGCGTCGAGGTGGACGACCCGCCAGCCGGCGGGCCCGTCGACGAGCAGGCCGTGGTCCCCCCGGTCCGGCGAGAGCACCGCCCGCCGGCCGTCGCCCCCGTCCCACCCGGGGCCCGGCCGGGCGCAGGTCCTCCACGCTCCCGACCTGGTGATGCCGACGTGGACCGGCTCCCAACGGCGCAGGTCGATGCTCGCCGCGACCTCGACCGCGGACCGCACGGACACGTCATGTTCCTCCGAGCAGCCCCCGAACAAGATCCCGATCCTGGGTCTCACCACCGGCTCGCCTCCTCTCGAATCGAACGCAGGCCGACAGGGTCTGCTCGACGGTCTCTCGCAACGTCCGCTCCGTGAAGTAGGCGCAGTGGGGCGTGACGATCACGTCGGGTCGCCGTTGCAGGTGGGCGAGGAGCGGGTGGTCCAGCGGCCCCGTGCGGGCGTCGACGGAGAAGGTGCCCTCCTCGCCCTCGAGCACGTCGAGCGCGGCGCCGCCGAGGCGCCCGGCCTCGAGCGCGGCCAGGAGGGCGGCGGTGTCCACCAGATCGCCGCGAGCGGTGTTGACCAGGACCGCGCCGGCCTTCATCCACCCGATCTGCTCGGGGCCGAGGAGGTGGCGCGTCGTGGTCGTGAGGGGCAGGTGGAGCGTGACGACGTCGCTGACCCGGAGCAGGTCCCGCAGCCCGACCAGCGCCGCCCCGTCCGGCGTGCCTGGCCCGGGGTCGGTGGCGAGCAAGCGGCAGCCGAACCCCCGCAACCGCCGGATGACCGCCGTGCCGACGTGACCGGCACCGACGACGCCGACGGTGAGGTCGCACAGGTCGAGGCCGCGTGCGCCCGGCAACCGGAAGTCCTGCCGATCGGCGGCGCGCAGCACCTCGGCGGCGCCGCGCACGGCCATCAGGATGAGCATCAGGGTGTGGTCGGCCACGCCGTCGGGCGCGTACACGACGTTCTCGACGGTGATCCCGACGTCGGCGGCTGCGCCCAGGTCGATGTGGTCGACGCCGATGCTCCGCGTCGAGAGGTGCTCGACGCCGGCGGCCGCGAGGGCGGTCAGGACCCGGCGGGGGACGGGGGTCCGGTGGTCGACGCTGACGCACCGGTCACCGGAGCCGACGACGTCGGCGGCCGACACGGGGGTGGGCACGATGGTGGGGACGACCCCGAGGCGCGGGCCGAGCCGGGCGAAGGCGTCCGCCTCGTCGCGTCCGCAGCCATAGACCGTGATCCGCACGGAGCTCATCGCGTGGCCGCCCGCGGATCGTGCGACGGGTCCGGGTATCGACCCGGGCAGCCCTGGTCGGTGGCCGCCGGCCACCGCTCGAAGTGCCAGGGCTCGTTGTCGTAGACCTGGCACAGCCCGTACCGAGCGCCGTGCTCTGCCAGCCACGCCGCCGCGTCCGGCGAGCCGACGTCGACCGCGTCGCCGGAGACGTGGGCCGACGCGTCCGGGGTGGCCACCCATCGGGCGGCCTCCTCCTCGGAGCCGTGCTCCTCGATCGCCTCGCGGAGCAGCTGCTCCTGGTACGCCGTCGATCGCCAGCCGCTGGTGACCTGCAACCCGACGCCGTCGTCGGCGGCATCGGTCGTGGCGTCGAGGAGGGCGGCGACTAGGGCGGGGTCGAGCCGGGCGACACCCGGCACGTCGTCGTCGAACGCCGTCGTGCCGTCGGGGACGGCGCCCCCGGCCGAGCCCAGCGCCTCGGCCGCCGGCGCGTCGGTGCCCGGCGTACCGGCGGCGGACGAGGTGGGCGAGGACGAGGTCCCCGGCGCGGACGACGGCCGAGAGGCGCGTGGCCCGACGGCGCGCTCCGGGGTGCCGCATCCGGCGGCGATGGGCGTGAGGGCGACGAGCACCGCGACGGCGAGGGACCTCGCGGCCAGGAGCCTCGGGGTCGCTCGGGTCGGGGCTCGGGCCGGGACGGGACGTGACATGCCGCAAGGGAACGGCGGCGGGCGTTGCCGGTGCGTACGCGCGTTTCGCGACGCCGACGATACGTGGCCGCCCGTAGCATCCGGGCGTGCGGGTGTTGGTCGTCGAGGACGAGCCCTACCTGGCGGAGGCCATCCGCGACGGCCTCCGATTGGAGGCGATCGCGGCGGACCTGGCCGGAGACGGCGACACCGCGCTCGAGCTGCTGCGGCTGAACGCGTACGACATCGCCGTCCTCGACCGGGACGTCCCCGGACCGAGCGGCGACGAGATCGCCAGGCACATCGTCGACTCCGGCCGCGGGACGCCCATCTTGATGCTCACCGCCGCCGACCGGCTCGACGACAAGGCCTCCGGGTTCGAGCTCGGCGCCGACGACTACCTCACCAAGCCGTTCGCGCTGCAGGAGCTCGTGCTCCGGCTCCGGGCGCTCGACCGGCGGCGGGCCCACATCCGCCCGCCGGTGCGCGAGATCGCCGGGCTCCGCGTCGACCCGTTCCGACGCGAGGTGCACCGGGACGGCCGGTACGTGGGGCTGACGCTTCGCGGTCCTCGAGGTGCTCGTCGCGGCCGAGGGCGGGGTCGTGAGCGCCGAGGAGCTCCTGGCACGGGCCTGGGACGAGCACGCCGACCCGTTCACCAACG
>DATAGR010000482.1:0-6304 GCA_036263575.1 Aquihabitans sp.
ACGGACACGGCCGTGGTCCCGACCAGGGCACCGGGCTGGAGGAGCGCCCGGACGGCGTGGGCGACGTCCTCGGTGGCGCCGGCGAAGGCGCCGGTGACGAACAGGACGGCCAGGTCGGGCGCCTCGCCCAGCTCCTCCAGGACCTGGCCGACCACCTCGCCCACCGCGTGGGTGGCGAGGGGGTGCTCGGAGAGGGCGGCGGCGAAGGCCATCGCAGGCGCCTCAGGCGGGGGCGGGCGGCAGGAGCGTGTACGGGACGGTGGTGACGGGGCCGTGGTCGATGCGCACGGCCACCTCGACGGTGCCGTAGTCGGCGAACTCCAGCTCGGCCCGCACCAGGCGGTAGGCGAACTTGCCCGGCTCCACCACGAGCGGCTGCACGTTGCGGGCCACCTGCTCCCCGTCGCGCGTGTAGACGGCCTCCAGCGCCCCCTCGCCCTTGGCCCCCGGCGGGCAGCGCACCAGCACCACCAGGTGGGGCTCGATCGTGACGGGCGCGGGCGTGGGCGCGGCCATGGAGAAGTGCACGCCGGTGAGGTCGATGCGCGTCGAGGGGCCCGGTGCGGGGCGCAGCTCGATGTTCTCCATGAACACGGCGGCCACGATGTTCATCTCCATGGGGCGACCGTACCGGCTGGTCCCCGGGCCGCGGCTCAGGCCGCCCGCTCGCCCCGGAGCCACGTCGCCGTGCACGTCCCGCCCGGGCCCAGCGCGGCGAGGTCGGCGCGGGCCCCCACCGCGATGCGGCCGAGGTCGGGCCGGCCGAGGAGGTCGGCCGGCGTGGTGGCGGCGGCGCGAACGGCGCCCACGAGGTCGGTCGCGCCCCACGCCACCACGTTGGCCACGGCGCGGTCGAGGGTGAGGGCGCTGCCGGCCAGGGTGCCGTCGGCCAGGCGGGGCGCGTCGCCCTCCTGGCGCACCTCGATGCGGCCGATGGTGCCGGCCCGCCACGCCACCGCGTCGGTGACGAGGGCGATGCCGCCCGGGCCCTTGGCGCGGAAGGCCAGCCGCACGAGGTCCGGGTGGACGTGGACGCCGTCGGCGATGAGGCCGGCGGTCACGCGCTCGTCGAGCAGGGCGGCGGCCGCCACGCCCGGCGACCGGTGGTCCAGGCCCGACATGCCGTTGAACAGGTGGGTCACCATGCGGGCGCCGGCGTCGAACGCGGCGCGCGCGTCGTCGGCGGTCGCGTCCGAGTGGCCGACGGCGCCGATGACGCCCCGGCGCACCGCCCAGGACCACAGCTCGGCGGCGCCGGCCCGCTCCGGGGCGCCGGTGACGACGGCGACGTGGCGGGGGAGCGCCTCCAGCCACGCCGGGTCGACGTCGCGCAGGAGCGCCACCGGGTGGGCCCCGGGCCGGCCGGCCAGGAACGGGCCCTCGAGGTGGGCCCCGAGGACCTCGGGGTGGAGGCCGTCGCGCCCCGCCGCCTCGGCGATCCGCGCGAGCGGCGCGGCGAAGGCGTCGAGGGGCGCCGTCACGAGCGTCGGGCACCAGGCGGTGACGCCCTGGGCGAGCAGCAGCCGGTCCAGCCGGTCCCAGTCGGCACCCCGCGCCGAGGCGACGTCGACGTCGTCGTGGCCGTTCACCTGCAAGTCGACGAGACCGGGCACCAGCGTGTGGTGCTCGGGCTCGCCCACGGCGGGCCGGATCGCCGCGACCACCCCGCCCCCGTTCACCTCCACGGTCGCGTCGGTGGCGATGCCGTCGGGGAGGACCACCCGGCGGGCGCTGATCGACGGCACGCACCGACGCTACCCAGGACGCCGGCCGCCCTCGGCCCGGGGAACGCCCCGCCACCGTCTCGGGACGAGGCCGTAGGCTTCCCGGCGTGGCGGCGACCGAACACGTGCTCTCGACCCGCGAGGCGATCATCGTCGAAGCGCGGCGCTGCTTCGCCGAGCACGGCTACGAGGGCACGTCGCTGAACGTCATCGCCGAGGCGGTCGGGATCCGCCGGCCCAGCCTCCTGCACCACTTCCCGTCCAAGGAGGCGGTCTACGCGGAGGTCTTCCGCCTCAGCCTCGCCGAGTGGGGCGCCCGGGTCGAGGACGCGGTCGGCGAGGACCGCCACGGCTGGCAGCAGGTCGACTCCGTCATCACCACCGGCTTCCGCTTCTTCCAGGAGAACCCCGAGTTCGTGCGGATCGTGCGTCGGGAGGCGCTCGACGGCGGCCACAACCTCGGGATCGACCTGGGCGCCGCGCTGCGCCCGTTCCTCCAGCGGTCGATGGCCTGGTTCGAGCGCGAGATCGAGGCCGGCCGGTTCCGACGCGTCGACACCGAGCAGCTGCTCATCACGGGCTACTCGGTGATGTTCAGCTACTTCAGCGACATCCCGTTCCTCGAGGGCCTCCTCGACGACGACCCGCTGAAGCCCGACGCCCTGGAGGCGCGGCTCCAGCACATCCGCAACCTGTTCCACGTCGCCCTGTCGCCCACCGCGCCCTGACCACCGGCGGGCGGCGCGGCCCCGCCTACGATCACCCGCCATGTCGGCACGGACCCTGAGCGAGGCGGACTCCAAGGCGCTGCTCGCCACCCACGGGGTGCCGTTCGCCCCCGAGCGGGTGGTGGCCACGCCGGCCGAGGCGGTGGCGGCAGCGACCGAGATCGGCCTCCCGGTCGTGGTGAAGCTCAACGGCGACGCCATCGCCCACAAGACCGAGCGGGGGCTGGTCCGCCTCGGCCTGGCCGACGCCGCCGCGGTGGAGGCCGCGGCGACCGACCTGCTGGGCAAGGCCACGCCCGACGACGGCGAGGTGAGCCTGCTGGTGGCGCCCATGCTGCGCGGCAACCGGGAGCTCATCGCCGGCCTCTCGACCGACCCGCAGTTCGGCACCACCGTGGTGGTGGGGATCGGCGGGATCCTCGCCGAGGCCATCGCCGACGTGTCGGTCCGGCCGGTGCCGATCACCGAGGTGGACGCGGCCGAGATGATCGACGGCCTGGCCACCCAGGCGCTGCTCGGCCCGTTCCGAGGCGAGCCGGCGGTCGACCGCCAGGCCCTCGCCTCCGTCCTGCTCGGCCTGTCGGCCGCGGCGGAGGCCGACCCGACCATCGCGTCGGCCGACCTCAACCCGCTGATCGTGGTCGACGGCCGGCCCGTCGCCGTCGACGCGCTGGTCGAGCGCCGCGACGCGCCGGCGGCCACCGGCGGCGTCACCGGTGGCGACGGGGGACCGGCGGGGACCTCCGCTCGGAGCCGCTTCGCCGCCCTCTTCGACCCGCGGGGCGTGGTGGTCGCCGGCGCGTCGAGCCACCCTGGCAAGTTCGGCTTCGTCAGCCTCCACAACCTGCTGGCCGCCGGCTACGAGGGCGCCGTCGCGGCCACGAACCGAGAGCGGGCCGAGGTCCTCGGCATCCAGACCGTCGCCGACATCGCCGAGCTTCCCGAGGGCACCTACGACCTGGTGTTCGTCTGCACCCCCGCGTCGGTGAACCCCGACCTGCTGCGAGCCGCCGCCGCGAAGGGCATCACCGCCGCCTTCGTGACCTCGGCCGGCTACGGCGAGGCGGGGCCCGAGGGGGTCGCCGCCCAGGCCGAGCTGGTCGCGCTCTGCGACGAGCTCGGCATCCTGCTCGCCGGGCCGAACGGCCAAGGGGTGGTGTCGACGCCGTCGAAGCTGTGCGCCCAGATCGTGGCCCCGTACCCGCCCGCCGGCCGCATCGGCGTCGCCAGCCAGTCCGGCAACTTCGTCTCCTCCTTCCAGAACTACGCGGTGCAGACCGGCGTGGGCATCAGCCGGGCCGTCTCGGCCGGCAACGCCGCCGCCGTCACCGTCGCCGACTACCTCGACCACTACGCCGACGATCCCGCCACGGCGGTCGGGCTCGCCTACGTCGAGGGCGTCCCCGACGGGCGCCGCTTCCTCGAGCGCATGGCGTCGGTCACCGCCCGCAAGCCCCTGGTGCTCGTCAAGGGCGGGGCCACCGCCGGCGGCCAGCGCGCCGCCGCCAGCCACACCGGCTCGCTGGCCACCGACGACCGCGTCTTCGACGGCGCGTGCCGCCAGGCCGGCATCACGCGGGCGGCGACGGTGGAGGAGGCGTTCGAGGCCGCCGCCACCTTCGCCACCCAGCCGATGCCGCGAGGGCCGCGCGTCGTCGTGATGACCACCGCCGGCGGGTGGGGCGTGGTGTGCGCCGACGCCATCACCGCCAGCCCGCTCGAGCTGCTCGAGCTGCCGGAGGACCTCCTGGACCGGATCGACACGAAGCTGCCGCCCCGCTGGTCGCGCGGCAACCCGGTCGACCTGGCGGGCGGCGAGACCCGCGACACGATCCCCGAGGTGCTCGAGCTCATCGCCTCCCACCCCGACGTCGACGCCGTCGTGCAGCTCGGCCTCGGCATCCAGGCCAACCAGGCCCGCCTCATGCGCGACGGCCGCTTCTACCCCGACCACGGCCTGGAGCGCATCGTCGCCTACCACGAGCGCCAGGACGCCCGGTTCGCGCAGGCCGCCGCCGACATCTCCGACGCCACGGGCAAGCCGATCCTCCTCGCCACCGAGCTGGCGGTGGCGGACCCCGACAACGCCGGTCCGGCCACGGTGCGCGCCACCGGCCGCCTCTGCTACCCGTCGGCCAACCGGGCCGTCACCGCCCTCGCCCACGCCTGGGAGCACGCGCGCTGGCGCCAGGCCCGGGGGCTGCCCCCGCTCGATCGGCCGTAGTGCCGGCGCACCGCCCGCCCCGCCACCGTCGCGGCCTCCGCGCCGCGGCGGCGGCGACCGCAGCCCTGCTCGCCGGCCTGGCGCCGGCCACGGCCCAGGCGGACCCGACGGCCGAGGCCGGCGCCCTCGACCGGGTGGGGCGCCCGGCCCAGCAGCCCGCACCGGCCGACGACGCCGAGCTGCGCCGGGCCCTGGACGCGGTGGTGGCGTACTCGCCGCCCGACACCTGCCTGGCCGTCGCCATCGACGGCGTCGCGGTCTACGGCCACGACGACGAGCAGCCACTCGTCCCCGCCTCGGTCGAGAAGCTCTTCACCGCCCGCGTCGCCCTCGACGTGCTCGGGGCCGACGCGCGCTTCGAGACGCAGGTGGTCGCCGCGTCCCCGCCGGTCGACGGCGTCCTCCAGGGCGACCTGACCCTCGTCGGCGGTGGCGACCCCATGCTCGTGACCGACGCCTACCGGGAGGTCGTCCGGCTGGCCCCCGACCGCCCGACCACCCGGTTCGACGACCTCGCCGACCAGCTGGTGGCCGCCGGCGTCCGGCGGGTCAGCGGCCGCGTCGTGGGCGACGAGGCCCGCTACGACCAGGTCCGCACCGGACCGACCTGGCCCGAGCGCTACACCACGACCCAGCAGCAGTCCGGGCCGCTGAGCGCGCTCGAGGTCGACGACGGCTACGTCCTCGTCGGACCACCGATCGGCGTGGAGGGCCCGGTGGGGCGCGAGCGGGCGCCGGACCCCGCCGCCAACGCCGCCCGGCTGCTGACCGAGCGCCTCGTCATCCGGGGGGTCCAGGTCGACGGCGCCGCCTTCCCCGGCCCGGGGCGTGCCCCCGAGGGCGCGGTGCGGCTCGCCGGCGTCACCTCGCCACCCGTCGGCGAGATCGTCGACCACGTGTTGCGCGCCAGCGACAACCAGGCCGCCGAGCTGCTCACCAAGGAGATCGGCCGGGTCACGGGGGGCGGGGGCTCGACGGAGGCCGGCACCGCGGCGATCGACCGCCGGCTCGGCGAGCTCGGCGTCGAGCGGACCGGCGCCGACGCCGTGGACGGCTCGGGGCTCGACCCGACCAACCGGGCCACCTGCGCATCGATCGTCTCCGTGCTCGACTCCTCGGGCGGCGCGGCGGGTCCGCTGGCCACCGGGCTGCCCGTCGCCGGCCGCTCCGGCACGCTCGGCGACCGCTTCCGCGGCACGCCCGCCGAGGGGCGCCTGCGCGCCAAGACCGGATCGCTCAACAGCGTGACCTCGCTCGCCGGCTTCGTCGACCTCCAGGAGGGCGGCACGGCGACGTTCGCCTACGTCGCCAACGGGCGACCCGTCGACGCCGACGTGCTCCGGGCCCAGGACCTGCTCGCCGCCGTCCTGGGCGGCTACCTGCCGCCGTGCCCGGCTCCGGGCGCCGGCGGGCTCGTCGCCCCGCTCGCTCCCTACGCTGCCCAGGTGGGCACCCTCGCCATGTTCCCCCTCCAGTCCGTCCTCCTCCCGGGTGCGGTGCTGCCGCTGCACGTGTTCGAGGACCGGTACCGGGCCCTCGTCGACCGCTGCCTGGCGCTCCAGGAGGACTTCGGCGTCGCCCTGATCTCGCGAGGCAGCGAGGTCGGCGGCGACGACGTCCGGACCGAC
>DATAGR010000483.1:0-3345 GCA_036263575.1 Aquihabitans sp.
CTCTGACACATCGCGAGCCGCACCGACCGGGGGGTCGCCCCCCGGTCGGGTGAGCCCCGGGCGCTGGTACCGTCCGGGCCATGCCGGTGCTCCCCACCCACCAGCGAGCCGGCCTCCACGCCGGGGGCGCCTGATGGGCATCGTCGACGAGGACGTGGTGCGGGTCCGCGAGTCCGCCGACATCGTCCAGGTCATCACCGCCCACACCCAGCTCCGCAAGCAGGGCACCAGCTGGATGGGCCTGTGCCCGTTCCACGGCGAGAAGTCCCCGTCGTTCTCCGTCAGCCAGGAGAAGGGCGTCTACTACTGCTTCGGCTGCCAGGTCCGGGGCGACGTCATCTCGTTCGTCCGGGACATGGAGCACCTCGACTTCCAGGCCGCCGTCGAGCAGCTCGCCGGCAAGTTCGGCATCGCCCTCCGCTACACGGACAAGAACGAGGGCGAGCGCCGTGAGGCCCGCAGCCGCCTGCGCGACGCCATGGCCGCCGCCGTCGACTGGTACCACGACCGGCTCCTGACCTCGCCCGACGCCGGCGCCGCGCGCCGCTACCTGCGCGACCGCGGCCTCGACGGCGAGACCGTGCGCAAGTACCGCATCGGGTGGGCGCCCGACGACTGGGACCAGCTGGTGCGGGCGCTGAAGTTCCCGCCCAAGGTGCTGCGCGACGCCGGTCTCGGCATGGAGAGCAAGCGCGGCGGCACCAACGACTTCTTCCGGGCCCGGATCCTGTTCCCGATCTTCGACTCGTCCGGCGACCCCATCGGCTTCGGCGGGCGCATGATGCCCGAGGGCCGGCCGCCGAAGTACAAGAACACGCCCGAGACCGCGCTGTACCGCAAGAGCAAGGTCCTCTACGGCCTCAACTGGGCCAAGGCCGAGGCCGTGCGCGCCGACGAGGTGATCGTCTGCGAGGGCTACACCGACGTCATCGGCTTCGCCGAGGTCGGCCTCGACCGGGCCGTGGCCACCTGCGGCACCGCCCTCACCGACGAGCACGTGCGGGCCTTGCGCCTCCTCACGCCGCGCCTCGTGCTCGCCTTCGACCCCGACGCCGCCGGCCAGGCCGCGGCCGAGCGCGTCTACGAGTGGGAGAAGAAGCACGAGGTCGAGGTGGCCGTGGCCGCACTTCCCCCGGGCGCCGACCCCGCCGACCTCGCCCGGTCCGATCCCGACCGCCTGCGCGAGTCGGTCGAGAAGGCCACGCCGTTCCTGGGCTTCCGCGTCGAGCGGATCCTGGGCGCCGCCAACCTGCGCACGCCCGAGGGCCGCGGCCGGGCCGCCGAGACGGCGCTCGCCGCCATCGCCGAGCACCCGAGCGAGTTCGTGCGGGACCAGTACGTGATGGCCGTCGCCAGCCGGTGCCAGCTCGACCCCGACCGCCTGCGGGGCTCGTTGCGGTCCGGCGGGGTGCGTCCGGTCGTGCGGGTGGCGCCGGCCCGCCCGAGCCGGCCTCGAGCCGACACGCCCGAGACCGAGGCGCTCCGGCTCGCGGTCGCCCAGCCGGCCGAGGTCCTGCCGCTGCTGCACGAGTCGCTGTTCCACGACCCCCGCCACCAGATCGTCCTGCGAGCCCTCGTCGACGCCGGCGGCGACCTCCACGCCGCCACCGAGGCCGCCGACCCGTTCGTCGCCGACCACCTCGCCCGCCTGGCCGTGGAGGACAGCGACGCCGACCCCGAGGACGTGCGCCGCATGCTCCTGCGCGACGCCGGCACGCGCGTCCTCCACGAGCTCGAGCGCGAGTCACGGACCGCCGAGGACTTCGCGTCCTACGCCGCCGCGATCGGGTGGCTGAAGAACGAGATCGAGGCCGTCGGCGCGGATGCGCATCCAGACCGTCAGCGAGAGGACGAGTTGCTACTCTGGCTCGCACAACGGGCGGAGGACCCTCATGAATGACGGAGCCACCTCCCCACGTCTCGACCCCACAGCTTGGGAACAGCTGCTGGTCCGAGGCCGCAGCCAGGGGACGGTCACACAGGAAGAGGTCTGCGAGGTCTTGGCGCTCGACGTCGAGCGCTTCGACGCGGACCTCGCCTGGATCCGCACCGAGCTCTCCCGCCACGACATCGTCCTCGACGAGACGGTCCCGCTGCTGGAGCTGACCGGCCCGGAGCCGCTCACCGACGAGGAGCAGTCCGCCGTCGACAGCGCCGCCCACCTCGCCGCCGTGCTCGCCGACCCGCTCGGCGGCATCGACCTCGCCGTCGACGACCCCGACGGCGACGGCCCCCGGCGGCGCCTCCGCCTGGTGAACGCCGGGCGCAACAGCGACCGTGGCTCGGTCGGCACCTCCGATCCCGTGCGGGTGTACCTCAAGGAGATCGGCCGGGTCGCCCTCCTCGCGGGACCCGAGGAGGTGTCCCTGGCCCGGAGGATCGAGGCCGGCGGCCAGGCCGGGGTCCGCCTGGCCGAGCTGGAGGCCGCCGGCCGCATCGCCGAGCTGGACCTCGTCGACCGCAAGCGCCTCGAGCGCACGGCACGCGACGGCGAGCGGGCCAAGAGCGATCTCATCCAGGCCAACCTGCGCCTCGTCGTCTCCATCGCCAAGCGCTACGTCGGCCGGGGCATGCAGCTGCTGGACCTCATCCAGGAGGGCAACCTCGGCCTGATGCGTGCGGTCGAGAAGTTCGACTACACGAAGGGCTTCAAGTTCTCCACGTACGCCACGTGGTGGATCCGCCAGGCCATCACCCGGGCCATCGCCGATCAGGCCCGCACCATCCGCATCCCGGTGCACATGGTGGAGTCGATCAACAAGGTCCACCGCATCCAGCGCCAGATGATGCAGGAGCTCGAGCGCGAGCCCACGGTCGACGAGCTGGCCCTCAAGGTCGACATGACCCCGGACCGCGTGCGCGAGATCATGCGCATCAGCCAGGACCCGCTCTCGCTCGACTCGCCGGTGGGAGAGACCGACGACTCCAACCTGTCGGACTTCATCGAGGACACCCAGGCCGACGCGCCGGCCGAGATGGCCGCCCGCAAGATGCTGGGCGACGCCGTCATCGAGGCGCTGTCGGAGCTCAGCGACCGCGAGAAGCAGGTCGTGCGGCTCCGGTTCGGGCTCGACGACGGCCAGGCGCGGACGCTCGAAGAGGTCGGCAAGGAGTTCGGCGTCACCCGTGAGCGGATCCGCCAGATCGAGGCCAAGACCCTCGCCAAGCTCCGCAACCCGCACCGCAGCCAGAAGCTCCGCGACTACCTCGACGGCGACTGATCCGGCCCCGATCCGGGCGGTTCAGGGGTTCGTCGCCGCCGCCCGCCGCTGCTAGGTTGACCCCTCGCCTTCGGAGGTAGCTCAGCTGGCAGAGCAGCTGACTGTTAATCAGCGGGTCGTGGGT
>DATAGR010000484.1:0-2457 GCA_036263575.1 Aquihabitans sp.
GGCGACCGCCGGCGGCATGGGGCTCACCGGCCTGGTGCTCGACGCCACGTTCCGCCTCACGCCGATCGAGACCAGCCTCCTGTCGGTCGACACCGATCGCACGCCCGACCTCGACAGCACCCTCGACCTGATGACCACGGGCGACCACGCCTACGACTACTCCGTCGCGTGGATCGACCTGATGGCCACCGGTGCCCGGACGGGGCGGTCCATCCTCGACCGAGGCCACTTCGCCTCGATCGACCAGCTCGACGCCAAGGCGAGGCGGGACCCGCTGGCCTTCCGGTCGGGCACCCTGGCCACGTACCCCCCGGTGCCCGCCAACCTCATCACCCGCGCCACCGTGAAGGCCTTCAACGAGGTCTGGTACCGGAAGGCGCCGAGGCGCCGCCGGGGCGACCTGCAGACGATCAGCCAGTTCTTCCACCCGCTCGACATGGTCGACCGGTGGAACCGGGTCTACGGCCGGACGGGGCTGCTCCAGTGGCAGTGCGCGGTGCCGCTCGACGCCACCGACGACCTCCGCTGGGTCGTCGAGCAGCTGAGCCGCTCGGGTCGCCCGTCGTTCCTGGCCGTGCTGAAGCGGTTCGGCCCCGGCAACCCGGGCCCGTTGTCGTTTCCGATGGAGGGCTGGACCCTCGCCCTCGACGTGCCGGCGAGCCGCGACGGCGAGCTGCTCGCGCTGCTCGACCGCCTCGACGAGCGCGTCGTCGCGGCCGGCGGCCGCCTCTACCTTGCGAAGGACAGCCGCATGCGCCCGGAGCTGATGGGCGCCATGTACCCGCAGCTCGACGCGTGGCGGAAGGTCCGGGACGCGGCCGACCCCCACCGCCAGCTGGCCAGCGACCTCGGGCGCCGCCTGGGGCTCCTCACCGACTGACGGGCCCCAGCCGCGGCCCGTCGACGGGGTGGCCTCAGGAGGCGTAGCGGCTGAGCTGGCCGACGTCGCGGGGGCGCACCGGCGCCTCGGGGCGCTCGCAGGCGGCGGCGAGGGCGGCGACGAGGTCGGCGCCATCGAGCCCGCCGACGTCGGTCATGCGGTCGATCGACAGCGGCGGCACGCGCACGTGCGAGATCCCGGGGTGGTCGGGGCGCTCGTCGGCCTCGCCGGCGGCGAAGAGGATCTCGTGGAGCTTCTCGCCCGGGCGGAGGCCCGTGTAGACGATGTCGATCGACCGCTCGGACTCGGCGATCAGCCGGCGGGCGACGTCGTCGATCCGCACCGGCTCGCCCATGTCGAGCACCAGGGCCTCGCCGTCCCGGCCGAGGGCGCCGGCCTGGATGACGAGCTGCACCGCCTCCTCCACCGTCATGAAGTACCGGGTGACCTCGGGGTCGGTGACGGTGACGGGGCCTCCGGCCTCGATCTGCGCCTTGAACGCGGTGAGCACCGAGCCGCGGGAGCCGAGGACGTTGCCGAAGCGGACGCTGAGGAACGTGCCGTCGCTGTCGATGGAGGCGTCGGAGGTCAGGCGCTCGGCGAGGCGCTTGGTGTACCCGAGCACGCTGGTCGGGTCGGCGGCCTTGTCGGTCGAGATGTTGACGAAGCGCTCCACCCCCGTGGCCGCGGCCGCCTGGAGCAGCGAGACCGTGCCCCAGACGTTGGTCTTGAGGGCCTCGGAGGGGTGCATCTCCAGCAGCGGGAGGTGCTTGAGCGCGGCGGCGTGAAACACGACCTCGGGGCGGTGCTCGGCGAACACTTGGACCATGCGGTCGCCGTCGCGGATGTCGGCCACCACCAGGTTGCGGCTGTCGAGCATGGCCCGGCCCTCGATCGAGAGCTGGACGGCGTGGAGGGCCGACTCGTCGCGCTCGAGCATCACGAGGCTGGCCGGCGCGAAGCGGTAGATCTGCCGGCAGAGCTCCGACCCGATGGACCCGCCGGCGCCGGTGACGAGCACCCGCTTGCCGGTGAGGTAGCCGGCGATCGACTGCACGTCCGTGTCGTGCTCGTGGCGACCGAGGAGGTCGGCGGGCGTGACGGGCCGGATGTCGGCCTCGCCCACCTCGGCGCCGTAGAGCTCGCTCGACGACGGCAGCACGAGCAGCCGGACCCCTGCTTCGCCGGCCAGGACCTCAACCTCCCGGATGAACGCCGACCCGGCGCTCGGGATGGCGAGGAGCGCCACCGTCGCGCCCTCCTCCTCCGCGATGCGGGGCAGGTCGCGGTGACCGCCGCGGACCGGGACCCCGCGCACGCGCAGGTTCCGCTTGTCGGGGTCGTCGTCGAGCAGGGTCACCGGCAGGTAGCGGCCGGTGCGGTTCCGCAGCATGGCGGTCACGATCTGCTGGCCGCCCTCACCGGCGCCGATCACGACGAGGCGCTCGACGTCGGGGTGGGTCGGTCGCATCCGACGCTCGAGGTACCACCGCCACACGTAGCGCACGCCGCCGCTGGCGGTGAGGGCGAGGGTGCTGGCGATCAACGGCACCGACAGCGGCACCAACCGGTCGACG
>DATAGR010000485.1:0-12078 GCA_036263575.1 Aquihabitans sp.
GGGGCGGCGGCAGCGGTGCTGCTCACCGCCTCGTGCGGCGCCGAGGCGGACCGGGCCCGACCGGCGGCATCGAGGCCCGCGGGGCTCGGGGCGCTCGAGGCCGAGGTCGGGCCGAGGGTGGCGCCGGCGGTGCTCGTCGCCGTCGACCAGCTGGCCGCCCGCTGCACCGACCTGCCGACGGGCGCCCGGGCCGCCGAGGCCACGGCCAGGGCGGGGCGCGAGGCCGGCCTCGGGCGTGACGACGAGCGCTGGGGGCTGGCGGCGCGCCTGCTCGTGGAGGGGCTGTCGCGCCGGCCGGCGGACGGCGCCTGCGCGGCCTCGCTGCCGGAGTGGATGGCGGGCGCGCTGGCCCCGCCGACCATCCCCACCACCGGCGGGACGACGACGACCACGGGCGTCGACCCGAGCATCGAGGTGCTGTTCGGCGAGTCCGTCCCCACGGTGCCGCCCGAGCGGTTCGGCGCCGTGCGGTCCGGGTCGGCGCTGGGCGAGGTCCAGCGGCTGCTGGGCTCCGACGGGATCGTCATCTGGGAGAGCGCGATCGGTCGTCACGCCGATCAGCTCCGGGCGTGGCGGGTCTCGGGTCCGGAGGTCGCGGCGATCTACGTGCAGTTCCGGGATCAGCGTGTGGTGTCCGCCACGATGACGGGTGGCCGATGAGCAACCCGCCGGCCGACGTCGCCGCCGGCGACGGGCCCGTGCTCCGCCGACCGTGGCGGTGGTGGTGGAGGACGGCGAGCGCGATCGCCAGGACGCCCATCCCGAGGTAGGTCACCGGTCGGGGCGGGGCCAGTGGGGGCAGGGGGTGGGCCCGGGTGCCGACCGAGTCCCAGAGCCCCATGGCGAACGACGCGCCGCTCAGCACGGCGAGCACGCCGAAGAGCGTCGCCGACCGGCAGAGGGCCACGACGGCGAGGGCGCTGAGCACGTACCAGGGCAGGCCCGGGCGGGTCAGCAGCACGGCGAAGACGACGAGCAGCACGGCCGCCCGGTCGAGGAACGCGGTGGTGACCGCGGCCGATCCCGTCCCGTGCGACCGCCACGTCACGACGGCCATCGTCGCCAGCACGAGGCCGAAGGCGACGCCGGCGGCGACGTGGGCCACCGGGAGGACCGACCCCTGGCTCGTGCCCGTGAGGTGGGTCCTGGCCAGCGCCAGGGGGTCGCGCAGCGGCGCGTAGGCGACCACCACGGTGGCCAGGGCGATGGCAGCGCGCTCGGCGGAGGCCCGCCAGCGCACCGGGGCGGTCAGGGGCGGCGAGCCGCGCACGAGGTGGCGGATCGGCGGCAGCGCCACGAGGAGGACCAGCACCGGGAGGGTGATCAGCTTCACCAGCACCGACAGGGTGACGAGGAACGTGGCGGACCGGTCCCTCCCCTCCACGGCCAGGGCGAGGCCGGCCACCAGCAACAGCGCCATGAGGGCATCGGTCTTCGACGCGCCGTACACGAACGTGACCGGGCACAGGCCGAACGCGGCGGCGGCGCTGGCCCCGGCCCGGCGGTGGACGCGCTCGGCGGTACGGGCGAGCAGGGCCGTCGTGGCGACCACCGCGCCGGCGAGGAGCAGGCGGAAGGCGACCAGCCCGTGCACCGGGTCGTCACCGGCCACGGCGGACACGCCGACCGCCGTGGCCGTCCAGACCGGGAGCTTGTTGTCGGGCCGGGCGGTGTAGCGGTGGCTGGCGTAGGGCTGCAGCGGGTCGTCGGGGTACTGGTCGGGGACGTCGTGGTAGGCCTCGCCACCGTGGACGGCCACCACCCGGCCGAAGAGGGCGTAGTCGTAGATGTCGGTGGTCTGGTTCGGCAGGGCGAGCACGCCGATGCCGGCGGCGGCGGCCGTGACGCCGACGACGAGGGCGACCACCGCCCGCCCGCCCCGCTCCCACAGCAGGGCGACGATGCCCACCCAGGCGCCGAACCCGGTGGCGCTCGCGAGCAGGAGGCTGGCGGCCAGCCAGCCCGGTGACGAGGGCGGGGCCGCGTGCTCGAAGAGCCACGCCCAGAAGTCGGACCGCTCGGCCAGCGCGGCGCTGGCCCGGGTGCGGCGGCTCGCCGTGGCGGGGAGCGACCATGCGAACCAGGCGGCGCACGTCAGCAGCACCGCCGACAGGGCGACGAGCGCGGCCCACACCCGCGGCGACGGGGGCGGCGCCGGTTCCGGCGCCCTCATCGGGGCGGGTACCGGTGGAGCAGGGCCTTCTCGTAGGCGTCGCCGTCGCGGTCGACGACCGCGGCCGAGCGACCTCGTGCCCGGGCCAGCTCGGCGCGCAGGTCCTCGCAGTCGGTCCCGAAGCCGCGGTAGTCGGGGGCCGACACCACCCAGACCGTGCCGGGGCCGGCCCGGTCGAGCAGCTCGCGCGCCGTCGCCGCGGGGTCGGCGGCGCGGATCCGCTGCCGGTAGTCGACCCAGTCCACCCGCCCGGGCGGGCTGCCGCTCGGGTACGTCGTCGAGCGGAGCCCGTCGGGGCCCTCCCGGTCGATGATGCGCTGGACCGCGGGCCGGAGCTGGTCGGGGCAGTAGGCGACCACGTCGCCGGCTCGGCCCTCGTCGGCCAGCGCACCGGCCACCTCGGCGGCCTGCGTGCGGGGTTCGCCCTCCCAGCGCACGGCGCCGGCGAGGCCCACCAGGGCGACCACGGTCACGACCGCGGCTCGCAGGGCGCGGTCCGGCAGGCGGTCGATGCCGACCGCCGCAGCGAGGAGCACGGGGCCGAGGACGGGGGCGGCGTAGCGGGGCTGGAAGGCCGACGACGTCGCCACCGCGGCGCCGAGCCCCAGCAGCACCGTGAGGGAGCCGAAGCCGAGCTCGGCCCGCGCCCCGGGCACCGTGCGCAGGTCCACGGCCAGCCGCCAGCGCTCGACGGGCACGGCGACGAGGGCGAGCACGACGAGGAGCCCGAGGACGAGCCCGAGGAGGCGGCCGCCGGGCCACTTCCCCCCGCCGAAGTCGAGCAGCGAGTCGAAGGCGGCGTCGAACGGCTCGACCGAGCGAGCCCACGGCGTGCCCGTGTGCTGGGCCTGGTAGGCGACCGTCGGCAACCACGGCACGAAGGCGAGCGCGCCGGCCGCGATCGCCGCCCCGACCCGGAGCGCCGCCCCCCGCACGGCGGGGTGGCGCCACCCGGCGACCGCGAGGGCGATCACGGCGGCGGCCAGGACCCACATGCCCCAGTAGTGCGTGAGCGGCGTGGCCGCCGCGACCACCGCCACCGGGAGCAGCCGCCCGAGGCGCGGGGCCTCGAGCGCCCGGTGCACCGCCAGCAGGCCGGCCAGGCACAGGAAGGTCATCAGCGAGTACATCCGCGCCTCGGTGGCGTAGCGGACGGCGAACGGCGACGTGGCCAGCAGGACCGTGGCCAGCGCGGCGGTCCGGCGGCCGCCCAGCCGCCGGCCGAGCGCCCACGCCAGCGGCAGCGCCGCCACCGCGACCACGCCGCTCAGCGAGCGGACCGCCGTCGAGCTGGTCCCGAACCAGCCGGTCCAGACGTGGAGGAGGTAGTAGTAGACGGGCGGGTGCCCGTCCTCCCGGAGCGCGCCGGCGATCTGGTCGAGGGGCAGGCGGGCGATGTCGACGCTGATGGCCTCGTCGAGCCAGAGCGCGCTGCGGGCGGTGAAGCGGGCCACCACGCCGGCCAGGACCGCGACGACCAGGAGGGCGGCGGCCCACCACGGCGTCCCCCCGTCGGCGCTCGCCTCCGCCGCGGGCGACGATGCGCCCGCCGGACCCGGCTCGCGCGCCTCCTCGCGCGGTGGGGCGACGAGCGTCACGGCCCCACCAGCCGTCGGAGCCCGGGCGCGCTGCGCTCGAGGACCAGGCGGGAGCAGAGGGGCCCGTAGTGGCCGGGCTCGCCGGGCCGGAGGCGGGCCGACTCCTTCACCGCCCGGTGGAGCCAGGTGGTGTGGAAGAGGGGCTCGACCAGCGAGGGGTCGAGGCCGATCCCGGCGGTGTAGCGCCGGAACCACCCCGCGATCGCCTCGTTGAGGGGCGAGGTGCCGAGGAGGTGCCTCCCGATCGCCCGGTTGCGGTCGAGGCCGCGCCGTCGACCGGCGCGCACGGCGTAGGAGCGCGAGAAGTACGCCAGGTCCCAGAGCGGCGGGCCGGGGTCCTCCGACGACTCCCAGTCGAGGATCCTGACGCCGCCATCCTCGACGAGGAGGTTCCAGGTGCCGAGGTCGCCGTGGAACACGACGCTCGGGAGCTCGGCGCCCTCGAGGAGGGCGATCTGGTAGCGGAGGAAGCGGGTGACCCGCGCGTCGGGCTTGTGGTGCTCGGCGAAGCGATCGAGCAGCTGCCCGAGGCGCTCGGCCAGCACCGATCCCGGCTGGGCGGGGGCACCCGGCGTCGCCAGCTCCAGGACCGAGGTCACCGCGTCGTCGGCGATGGCGCAGCCGGCGTCGAGCCCCGACACCTCGAGGAACGGCGCGCCGGCGATCGCCTCCTCGGCCACGAACGCCATGCCGGCCACCCGCCCCGACCCGAGCACCACCGGCGTGCGCGGGGGGCCGCTCGGGGTGCGACGGGCCAGATCGTCGAGGCGGGTGCGCTCGTTCTCCAAGCGGTCGTTGAAGCGGGGGTGGCGGGTCAGCTTCACGATCGCCGCCGGCCCGGCGGTCAGGTCCGGCCAGAGCCGCACCACCGCCTTCTGCGACGGGTACGCGACCGGCACGCGCAGGCTCCACCCGCCCGGCGCCGGCGACCACGGCTGGCCCTGCGCCAGCTCCGCCAACCACGACGGCGGGCGCAGCGGTCCGCCGTCGGCTTCGTCGCCACCGCTGCGCAGGGCGACGAAGCCGCTCCGCCGCCGGGTGCCCTGCACGGACGGGCGCACGGGGCGCACGACGTCGAAGCCGAGGGCCGCCAGCTCGGCGCGCGTCGCGTCACGCGCCGGCCAGGGCACCACGACGGCCGCCCGGGGCCGGCACCAGGCGAGGCAGGCGGCCAGGCCGCTCGACCCGCGCGAGCGCACCCGGGCGCCGTCGCTGATGACGACCAGGTCGACGGCGGCGGAGGCCGAGCCGGGGTGGGCCCGGAGGTCGACCTTGGCCCCGTGGTCGGCGAACCACGCGGCGGCCGGGTCGTCGGCCGGGCCGATGACCAGGACGCGCTCGGGCTCGGGGTCGTCGAGCAGGAACAGCCACGGCGGGCAGGTCGAGCCGCCCGGCGCGTTGTCCAGCCCTGCGCTGTCGTCGGAGAGGACCACGGCCATCAGATCTCCCCGGTCCGCTGCGGCGCACCGGTCCGCGCCGCCAGCGCGGTCGGCTCCTCGTCCTCGACGTGCACCATGCCCATCGCCGCGGCGAGGGCGGCGAGGAGCCAGAAGTAGCGGATGTAGCCGAAGTGGAGGAAGAGCCCGGTCGTGAGGTACGTCACCAGGGCCAGTGCCATCCCGGTCGCCAGGCCGGCCACGTCGGGTCGGCGGCGGAGGTGGCGCGTCCGCACGGCGACGACGGGACCGAAGATCGAACCCACCACGCCGCCGAAGGCGATCAGGCCGGTGAGGCCCATCTCCGCGGCGAGCCCGAGGTACAGGTTGTGCGACTCCCGGTTGACGCCGACGATGCGGTCGGCCCCGAGCCGGCGGGCCTCGTCCTGGAAGTAGGTCGGGAACAGGCCGGGGCCCACGCCGACCACGGGGTGGCGGAAGAACACCGCCAGCGCCGCGGTCGCCTCGGTGGCCCGGTTGGCGAAGGAGCCGTCGCCCCCCTCCTCGCCGGCCGACCCGTCGATGGACGAGCGGGCGCTCACCACCGTGCTCGCCCGGCCGGCGAACACCGGTGCCACGATCGCCAGGCCGATGGCGGCGACGACGGCGACGGCCACGGCCTTGCGCGCGCTCACCCACCGCAGCGCCACCGCGACGAGGCCCGTGAGCGCGAGGCCCACGACCGCGCCGCGCGAGTACGTGGTCACGATGCCGACGGCGATGCCGACGATCCCGGCCCGGGCCAGGAGGCGCGTCGTGCGCGAGCGGTCGGCGAACCCGAGGGCGACCGCCACCGGCAGGACGACGGCGAGCGTCTGCGCCCATCGGTTCTGCTCCCCGATGGGGCCGGCGTGGCGCTTCTCGCCGCCTCCCTCGTCCTTGTTGACGACCGCCTTGCTCGTCGTCGCGAAGCCGCCCACCTCGCCACCGCCGATGGCGCCCTTCACGAGCGCCAGGCTGCCGAGGACGCCGGCGGCGACCACGACGACGATCGCGGCGAGGCGGATCATCTCGTAGCCACGCAGGGCGTTGGTGAGCAGGACGAACAGCAGCAGTCCCTCGAGGATGAACGTCTTGACCCCCTCGGTGGCGACGATGGGCTCGCGCGAGGCCATGGCGCCGATGATCTGGATCACGAGGAGGGCGACGACCCACAGCGCGGCACGCGGGAGGAGGAGCGGCTCGCGGCGGGCGAACACGCGGTAGCTGATGGTCACCAGCAGCAGCAACGGGACGACGAAGGCGCCCGCGCCGGGCACGCCGTGCTGGTTGATCGCCACCACGGCGGCGTTGGAGTAGAGGATGGCCACGGCGAGCAGGGCCGCTGCGTCGGGGCGGGCGGCGACGATGACCGCGGCGAGCAGCGCGACGACGGCCAGGGCCACGATGGGGATCGCACCGGTCGTGAGGGCGACGAGCCCGCCGATGGCGACCACCATGGCGGCACGGACCCACCGGGCGGCCCGTCCGAGGCGGAGGGCGCCCGGGTCGTGGCCGACGCGTGGCAGGGCGGTGGTCACGACGCCACCGGGGTGGGCTCGACGGGCTCGACCGTCGCCGTCGCAGCGGCCGTCACCGGTGCCGGCGCGGCGGCCACGTTGGGCTCCGGGGCCGGGGCGGGGGTCGCGCGCTCGGGGGTCCAGCGGTCGATGCGGCGCCCGGTGGCCACGTTGCCGGCGGCGACGACGCCGGCGGCGTTCACGAGGCAGAAGTAGGCGGCGAGGCCGCACGGCCGGCTGCGCCCGAGGCGGCTGTCCGGCCAGAGGAGGCCGACCGCCGCAGGCACGTAGACGCCGGCCTGGCCGGCCAGCGCCAGCCGGTAGAGCGGGCCGCGCCGCCGGCAGCCGACGCTCGCGACGAGCAGGGTCGCCAGCGGGAGGGCCATGAGCCGCCGCAGGACCTTGTGGTGCACGAGCTGGACGGCGTAGAAGCCGTGGCGGCGGGGGTCGAGGAGGGCCCGCCGGTGCGCCACGGCCTGGAGCCCGCGCGTCATGACCCGCACCTTCCGGCGGAACTCGGCGTCGGCCGAGGGCGCCACCGGCTCGTACACGGCGGCCCGTGGCGCGAAGACGAGCCGGTGGCCGCGGGCGATGACGCCGGTCGACGTCGTGAAGTCGTCGGTCACGCCGTCGGGGACCTCGTCGACGAGCTCGCGGCGCACGGCGTACAGCGCGCCCGTCGCGCTGATGACGTTGCCGGCCCGGCTCTCGGCGGCCTTCAGGCGGCGGTCCAGGTCCCAGTAGCGGCGCTCGCCCTCGATCGCGCCGCCCGAGCCGTCGGCCTCGTAGCGCTGGTCGCCCGCCACGCCGCCCACCGCCGGGTCGGCGAAGGGCGCGACGAGCTCGGCGATGGTGGAGGGCGTGAACCGGGAGTTGGCGTCGGTGAAGACGAGCACCTCGCCGGTGGCGGCGGCCACGGCGGCGTTCAGCGCGCCGGCCTTGCCCAGGCGCGGGAGGTCGAGGACCCGGACGCGCGGGTCGCCCACGTCGGCGTGGGCCACCGTGGCGTCGGTCGAGCCGTCCGACGCGACCACGACGTCCAGGCGGTCGGCCGGGAAGTCGGCGGCGAGGACCGAGCGCAACTTGGCCCCGATGCCCGCCTCCTCGTCGTGGGCGGCGACCACGACGGTGACGGTCGGCGTCACGGGGGCCGAGTGGTGTGGGCGCGGCCGCCACCGACCACGTGCCGCGACCGCGACCGGGAAGGCGACGTAGGTCTCGGCGATGAGCCCCGCCGACGCCCAGAACACGAGCGGCGTCACGGGCGTCGCCCCCCGAAGAGGCCGACCAGGCGGCCCGCCGAGGCGTCGACGTCGTACTCGCGGGCCACGAGGTCGGCGGCACCGTCGGCGAGGCGCTCGCCCAGGGTCGGGTCCGCCGCCAGCCGCCCGATGGCGTCGACCAGGCCGTCCACGTCGCCGGGCGCGGCGAGGAGGCCGGTGCGACCGTCGACGACCGCCTCCGGGATGCCGGAGAGCCGGCTGGCCACGACGGGGACGCCGGTGGCCATGGCCTCGAGGATCACGACCGGCAGGCCCTCGCGGCGGCCGTCGGCGGTCGGCACGCTCGGCGCCACCAGCACGTCGGCGCCCTCGAGCACCTCCCGGACCTCGGGCTGGACGAGCGGCCCGGTGAAACGCACCCGGTCGGCCAGGCCGGCCGCCGCGGCCTGGTCGCCCAGGGCCTCGCGATCGGGCCCGTCGCCGACGAAGGTGAGCTCGACGTCGACCCCGGCCGCCGTCAGCCGGCGGGCCGCCTCCACCAGGTGGGTCTGCCCCTTGACCTCGTGGAGGGTCCCCACGCAGCACACCCGGAGGGGATCGCCCGGCCGCCGGGAGCGAGCGGCCCGTCGGGCGAAGCGCGAGCGGTCGACCCCGCAGCGGACGACCAGCACCCGGTCGGCGACCTCGGTGCCGCACTCGTCCAGGACGACCTGGCGGTTGTGCTCCGAGATGGCGACGACGAAGGCGGCGTGGCGCACCTTCTCGGCGAGCATGTGGCGGTCGCGGTGCAGGTCGGAGCCGTGGGCGGTGAAGCTGAAGGGGATCCCGGTCAGGCGGTGGACGACGTACGCGACCGCGGCCGGGTGGGTGGCGAAGTGGGCGTGCACGTGCTCGACGCCGTCGGCGCGGAACCGGCGCGCCAGGTGCACCGCCAGCGGGAAGGCGGCCACCGCGCCCACCAGGAGCCGCCGGCTGCCCAGGTTGTGGCGGACGACCGAGGCGGCGGCGCCGAGGTACGCAGCGGGCGCCTCGCGCAGCGCCCCGACCTGGCTGGCGAGCACGCCCCGCTCGAGCAGGCGGTGGTGGTGCACCACCGGCGCCAGGGCCTCGGCCGCGGGCTGCACCACCGTGGCCCGCTCCTGGTGCAGCGGGTGCAGCTCCAGGCGGGCGCCGGCCCGGCGCACGGCCGCGGCCTCGTCGACCACGAACGTCTCGGTGAGCCGTGGGAAGCGCGAGACGACGTAGGCGACCCGGGGCCCGGTCGGGGCCTCCCGGGGCGCCACGTCGCCCGTCGCCTCCTGGACCCTCATCGGCCGGCACCCGCCGGGCGCCGGCTCCCCTTCGCCTTCGAGGGCTTGGCCACGGGCGGGACCGGCACGGTGGCGGGCGTCCCGTTCAGGATCGCGGGACCGGAGCTCCCCGCCGCCGTGGTGTCCACGGCGGTCGGGAACCCGTCACGAGGCGGCTTGCCGCGACGCGACCGAGGGGGCGAGCCGGCCTGGCGGCGCAGGCCCGAGCGCGAGGCGTCGAGCAGGATGGTGAACGGCAGGCGGGCGCCGACGATCCGGAGGTTCGCCACCGCCTCCTCGATCGCGGTGCGCCGGCTCTGGAACCGCCGGACCACCAGCACCGTCACGTCGGCCGCCTGGGCCCACGTGAGGGTGGCGGCGCTCACCGTCGCCGGCAGGCAGTGGACCACCACCAGGCCGTCGTCGCCGGCGAGCTGCTCGACGGCCCGGCGGGCCTCCTCGAGCCGGACGGCCTCGGCACCGGTGTGCATGCCGGTGGGCACGACCTCCACCACCCCGCTCCAGGGAGCGGCGGGCAGGGCGTGGTGGTCGGCGCCGGCCGTCAGCCACTCGGCCAGGCCCTCGTGGGCCTCGCCGCCGGTGATCCGGGTGATCTCGCCCGACCCGGCGTCGACCACGGCGACCCGACGGCGTCGCTCGCCCCAGACCTCGCCGAGGTCGAGGGCGAGGCCGGCCGAGCCGTCGCCGCGCGCCGTGCCGGTCAGGACGACGCACCGCACCTGCTCGGCGGCCAGCTCGACCTGCGTGGCCACCACGCGCAGCTCGTCGGCGCGACTTCCCTCGCGGGCGCCGTGGCGTCCGCGGCGCCGCTTCACCGCGATGGCGGGACCGCCGGTCGCCGTCTGCACCCGGCCGATCGACTCGGCGGTGTCGCCGACGAACTCGAACAGGAGGATCAGCGTGATCGAGCCCAGCAGGCCGGCGACGGCGGCGAGCGGGACGATCAGGTCGAGCCGCGGGCTCACCGGCGACGACGGCGCGCCCGCCGGGTCGATGATCCGCAGCTTGCCCTCGGGACGGGTCGGGTCCTGGGCGCCGAGGTTGATGAGCTGGAGCGACACCGAGTTGGCGATCTCGGCCGCGGTCTCGGCGTCACGGCTGCGGGCGCGGATCGACAGGAAGCGGGTCGTGCTGTTGGCGGCGGCTCGCACGCCCGTGTCCAGCTGGCTCCGGGGCACGTCGACGTCGCGGGCCACGGTGCCGAGCACGTTGCTGCTCGTCGCCAGCTCAGCGTAGGTCTGGGCCAGGTCGCCCGATGCCCGCATGGTGTTCGAGTCCGTGCTCAGCGGGCCGACGAGCAGCTGGGCCCGGGCTTCGTACGTCTTCTCGGCGCTGGAGCCGAGGAAGAGCCCGATCAGGACCGCGACCGCGGTGGCGACGATGATGACCATCGCCCAGCGGCGGATGATGGGGATGAGACCGGTCAGCTCCACGAGCGTCTCCCGTTGTGGTGGGTTCGATGTGATCGGCGGCGGGATCGCCCCGATCGGGCGAGGGCGCGCGCCCGATGGGCGCGCGGGTCGAGCTGGACGCGGACCAGCGAGGCGCCGGCCCGCCGGCCGACGTTGATGCGGGGGAGCCGGAGCCAGTCCGGCTGCTCCAGGTCCACGACGCCGCGCTCGGTCGTGAAGGCGAGGCGCACGCCGCCGGCGCGCGCCCCCTCGACGACGGCGTCGTCGTGGGCGCCGCTGGGGTACGCCAGCACCGGGTGGGCGGCACCGCCGGTCCGGTCGCGCAGGTCGGCGAGCGAGCCGGTGATCTCGGTGGCGAGCCGGTGCGGCCCGACCCGGTCGAGGAACGGGTGCTCGCGCGTGTGGGCGGCCAGGGCCAGGCCCTCCGCCGCCATGGCGCGGAGGCCGGCCCAGGATGACGTCGCCGGTCGGCTGGGCGTGGCGCCGAGGCGGCCGGAGGCGGCGACGACCTCGTCCACCAGCGCCATGGCCTCGTCGTGGGGGAGGGCGGCGACCCGGGCGCGCAGGTCCGTGAACGACGCATCCCGCTCGTCGTCGGAGCCGGTGGGCCACGATCGGCCGCCGGCCCACAGCGAGGGCGCCGGCACCGAGCGCACGGCGTGGCTCAGGCGGTCCCACCAGAACGAGCGCCCGCTGTCGGGGAAGGCGGTCGGCACGAACATCGTGGCGGGCACCCCAGCGGCGGCCAGCACGGGCCAGGCGTGCTCCTCGATGTCGGCGTAGGCGTCGTCAAACGTGATGTGCACGGCTCGTGCCGGGAGCTCCGCCGTGCCGGCCGCGGCGGCGAGCACGTCGTCGAGCGACACGGGGCTGGCCACGGCCTGCAGCATCCGGACCTGCTCGGCGAAGGCCGCCGGGTCGACGCACAGGCCGGCGTGCAGGTCGGTGCGGGCGTCCGCCGGCGCCACCCGGTGGTACGTGAGCACGGCGAGGGCGCGTGCGGTCGGCAGGCGCTCGAGGAACGAGGCCACGCCGCGCGCCGCCTGCTCGGCACCGGACCTGGTGCGGTCAGCCACGGGTCCCCGCCTTCCGGGCGGCGTGCTCGAAGGCGTGGCGCATGCCGGTGAGCACGGGCCGCAGGTCGTCGCGGGCGGCGAGGTCGTCGCCCTGGCCGCGGCGCAGCAGGTCCCCCACGGCGGCGAGCCCGTCGCGCCGCGAGACGTCGACCAG
The DNA here is from genome assembly GCA_036263575.1 of Aquihabitans sp. Lineage (GTDB taxonomy): Bacteria > Actinomycetota > Acidimicrobiia > Acidimicrobiales > Iamiaceae > Aquihabitans. The sequence continues at coordinate 11,882 of DATAGR010000485.1, forward strand.
CGTCGACGAGCCGCGACCGCGGGCGAGGACCGACCCGATCCAGATGAGCTCGAGGTCGAGGTTCCTCGCCTGCACGCCGGTGCGGTAGCCGGTGTCGAGCACGGGGCGCGGGTGGGGGCGGCGGCCGAGGTGCACGTCGAGCAGGTGGCCGGGGATGTCGCAGCCGGCTCGGACGGCGAGCGGCAGGGAGCCCCAGA
>DATAGR010000486.1:0-6386 GCA_036263575.1 Aquihabitans sp.
CGAGCTCACCGTCGAGTCCGGCTCCGCCGAACGGGCCCGCGACACCGCGAACGCGGTCGCCGAGGCCTACGAGGCCTCGCGCGAGGCCGACGCACAAGGTCGCGTCGATCGGCGCGTCGCCCGCCTCGACGAGGAGCTCGACGCCGCCAACGCCGCCCTGTCCGAGGCCACCGACGCGCTGGCCGCCACCTCCTCGGGCACCCCGGAGCGCACGCGCGCCCAGGCGGCCGTGCAGGAGGCGCAGCAGGCCTCGGCCGAGCTGACCCGGACCCGGACCGCCTACAGCAACCTCGACACGGAGGGCGTGGTCGACATCGTCCGCCTGGCGCCGCTCCCCGACGCCGTGCTCTCGAAGATGGCGCTCGGCAAGGGCGTCGGCGTGTTCGGGCTGTTCGTGCTGGCCGGGCTCGGCGTGGCCCTCCTCGTCGACCGGCGCGACAGCATGGGCGGCGGGCGGCGGAAGGTCGAGCAGCTCGCACCGGGGGCCAACATCCGGCTCCTCCCCACCGCCACCGGCCGCAAGGCCGGCCCGGCCGAGATCGACGCCGCCATCGACCGGCTGGCCGTCGACCTCGCCGGCGGCGGCTCGCGCGGCCGCGCCACCTCGGTCCTGGTCGCCGGCACCCGCATGGAACCCCCGGTGGCGCTGGCCGAGGAGCTGGCGTCGAGCCTCACCTTCGCCGGGATCCCCGCCCTGTTCGTGCTCGCCGGCGCGAGCGAGCGCGAGTTGCGCCAGGCCCACGTCGTCGTGTCGTTCACCGACCTCATCACCGGCCCGAGCATCACCGGTCCCGCCAGCCTGCCCGACGTCGCCGGGAGGTCGGGCGTCGGCGTCTCCGCCCCCACCGTCACGTGGCTCCGGCCCCGTGGTTCCGCCGAGGCCTCGGGCCTGCTTCGCCGGGCCGTGGTCGAGGCGCTCATCAGCCGGGCCGGGCGAGAGGGCTTCGAGGCCGTCGTCTTCGTGGCCGCCACGCCCACCCGCAACGCCGCCGCCGCCGCCCTCGGCCAGTGGGTCGCCAAGACGGCCGTGATCGTCGAGGACGACGACGGCCAGGCCGTCGAGCAGGCCGTCGCCGCGCTCCGGGAGGCCGACGTGCAGATCACCGAGGTCGTCTGGACGTGACCACGGTGCGGCCGCCCGTGGCGGCCGAGGTCGACCGCCCCGTCGCCGCGCGCCGGCACCGCTCGCTCCGACCGAACCGCGCCACCTGGCCCATCTGGGCGCTCAGCGCCGGGATGCCACTCGCCTTCCTCCTGGGCGTGCACGGCCTGGTCTGGCCGCTCGCCGGCGTCGTGCTGGCGGCGCGGGTGCTGCTGCACCGGGGCACGCGCTTCCCGTGGTCCACGGTGCCGCTGGTGGTGTTCGTCTGCTGGATCCCGCTGAGCTTCTCGGTCCTCTCGCCCGACGCGCTGCCGATCTTCGCCTACCGGTTCGCGCTCTTCCTGGGCTGCTTGGCCGCGGTGGTCTGGGTGGCCAACGTGCGCGAGGACGTCGTCCCCACCGAGCGCATCGTCGACTGGCTGGCCGCGCTGTGGATCTGCACGATCGCCTTCGGCTACCTCGCCCAGGTGCTGCCGAACCTCGACATGCCCTCGCCGTTCAGCGCCCTCGCCGGGCCGATCGGCCGCATCGACTTCGTCGCCCGCATCTCCGACTGGCACCTGGCCGACAACCAGGACTTCGGCGAGCGGGCCTTCTCCCGCCCGGCGGCGCCGTGGGCGGCGGCCAACAGCTGGGGTGCCGCCGTCGGGATCCTGACCCCCTTCTTCATCCGCTCGTGGCTCATCGACGTGGACCGCCGCCGCCGGCGCATCGGCGTGGCGCTGCTGGCGGCGGCCGTGTTCCCGATCCTCACGTCGGCCAACCGCGGCCTGTGGATCGGCCTCGTCGTCGGGCTCGTCTACTTCGCGGCCCGCAAGGCCCTCCGGGGCCGCTTCGGCGCGCTCGCCGTGCTGTTCGGCTCGGTCGTCGTCGTCGGCATCCTCCTCGTCGTGACCCCGGCCGGCTCGATCGTGCAGTCGCGCCTCGGCGGCTCGGGCGACTCCAACGAGGCCCGGTCGGAGCTCTACGTCGACGCCTGGGAGGGCGCCGTCGAGTCACCGCTCGTCGGCAACGGGGTCCCGCGCGAGACCGACTACTACGAGAACTCGCCACCCGTCGGCACGCACGGGCTGCTCTGGTACCTGATGTTCATCCACGGGTTCGTGGGTCTCGTGCTGTTCCTCGGGTGGCTCGCCATCGAGGCGTTCCGCTCGGGCCAGGTGCGCACGCCGCTCGGCTGGTGGGCGCACCTCTCGATCATCATCACCGTGGTGGAGGTGCCGTACTACGGCCTGCTCCCCCACGTGGTCCTGCTCGGCCTCGCCGTCGGCATCTCCCACCGCGAGGGCCGCCGGCCCGTGCCGGCGACGGCGGGCGCAGCACCCGCCTGACGCTTCCGGCCTCAGCGACCGTCGAGCACCGCCTGCAGGACCTCGCGCAGCATCGTGCTGGAGGTCCGCGGCGTGTACGGCAGGTAGGCCACCTCGACGCCCACCGAGGCGAAGTCGGCCTCGAGCTTGTCCCCCTTGTCGGTGCCCCGCCAGTCGTCGCCCTTGATGATCACGTCGAAGCGGAGCCGCTCCCACATCTCGAGCTTGTGGGGCACGTCCTCGACCACGGCCTCGTCGACGTAGCGGACGCTCGAGACGATGTCGAGGCGCTCCTCGAGCGGGATCACCGGCAGGGTGCCCTTGGCCCGCTGCGCCATCTCGTCGGACACCACCCCGGCCACCAGGTGGTCGCAGAACCGGCGGGACTCCCGGAAGATGTTCAGGTGCCCGACGTGGAACAGGTCGTAGACCCCGGGTGCGTACCCGATGCGTGGTGCGGCCATGGGCGACAACCCTACGACCGGGCCCGGCGGTGCCGTGCCGTACCATCCCGTCCATGAGCGGCGGCGAGGGGGCACCAACGATCCGCCGCGGCGCGGGCGGGGTGCGGGCCCGCACGTCGGAGGCGATGGCGAAGCTCGGGGGCGCCCAGAAGTCGGCGGTCGGCGTGCCCGCCTACCTCCGCTACGTCAACCGCCGGGTCGGTGGCTGGCTGGCCGCCCTCGGCCACGGCCTCGGGCTCACGCCCAACCACCTGACCGCGATCAGCGCCGCGTGCTCGGCGGTCGGCATCGCCGCCATCGGCCTCGTCGACCCCTCGATCGCCACCGGCGTGCTCGTCGCCCTCGTGCTCCTCCTCGGCTACGCGTTCGACTCCGCCGACGGGCAGTTGTCGCGGGTGCGGGGCGGCGGCGGGCCGTCGGGCGAGTGGCTCGACCACGTCGTCGACATGGCCAAGACCGGCTCGCTGCACGCCGCCGTCGCCGTCGGCCTCCACCGCTTCGCCGGCTTCGAGTCGGAGGCGTGGGCGCTCGTGCCGCTGGCCTTCGGCGTCGTGAACGTGACGTTCTTCTTCGGCATGCTGCTCCGGGACCAGCTCGGCGGGCGCCCGCCACGGCCGGACCGGCCCACGAGCCGAGGACCCGGATCGCCGCTGCGCTCGTTCCTGCTCCTGCCGATGGACTACGGCGTCCTGTGCGCCACGTTCGTGCTGCTGGGCGCGCCACGCGCCTTCCTCGTCGCCTACGGCGCCCTGCTCCTGGCCATGGTGGGCTTCACGGCCCAATCCTTCGTGAAGGCCTACCGATCGCTGGTCGGGACCCGATAGGCCACCGTCCGATACCGACACATCACCCAGCGTCACCGAATGCTTGCGGTTGCCACGCAGCGTGAGCGCTCGCTAGGCTGCCACGGTACGTGGCGACACCACGGACACCGGCACGCAACGTGCCGCCATCCGCGACCCGAGGGAAACCCGAACGCATGCGAGCAACCAACCGCAGGTGGACCATCGTGGGGATCGCGTTCCTCGCCCTCCTGGCGGTGGTGCCGGTGACCGCGGCGATCAGCAGCGACGGCGCGGATGCGGCCGGCGCCGCCCCCGGCGACGGCACCACCTCGGCCACCGCCGGCGCGTCCTGCTGGGGCATCAAGCAGCAGCACCCCGCGTCGGCCAGCGGCACCTACTGGCTGCTCACGAAGTCGATGGATCGCCCGGCCCAGTTCGCGTGCGACATGGCCTCGGCCGGCGGCGGGTGGGTCCTCGTCGCCCGCGGCCGCAACGGCTGGAACTTCAACCCCAACGGCCAGGGCAGCCCCGCCACCGTCGCCGCCACGATCGACGGCCCGGCCGCCTTCGCCCCCGCCGCGCTCTCGACCGAGACCATCGACGACCTCATCGACCACGGCGACCTCGCCGCCCTGCCCGACGGCATCCGCCTGGCGCGCGCCACCAACACCGCCGGCACCGCCCGCCAGGACTACCGCCTCTTCACGACCGGGCGGAAGTGGACCTGGAACCTCGCCGCCGGCCAGCTCCTCAACCGGGTCGTGATCGACGGCGCCACCTTCAACGGGTCGAACACCCGGGACACCTCGACGGCGCAGCAGGGCCAGGTCGCCAACCAGCTGGCGGGCGTCAACGACCTTCGCCGGCTCTACACCGCACCGCAGGCCACCAAGGGCAACGTCCAGGGCTTCGGCATGGGCGGCGGCGGTGGCTCCACCGCCGCCGGCAGCTACACGTGGGCGGCCGGCGGCGAAGGCGCGCCGCTCGGGTTCACCCAGGTCTGGCTCCGGCCCCGCATCGCCAACGACGCCGCCGGCTTCACCCCCATCCCGGCGGGCGGCTTCGCCGCCGAGGCCAAGCCGAACGCCTTGAAGAACCGCTCCGAGCTGGCGCCGTGGGGCGTGGTCGGCATCGACCACACCAACGAGGCCGTCGTCTCGCCGTGGAAGAACAACGTCTCGATCCTCAAGGTCTACGGCGACCGCGTCTACGTCGGCGGCCGGTTCACCGGCGTGCAGCAGGGACCGGGCGCGACCCCGATCGCCCAGCGCTCGCTCGCCGTGTTCGACCTCGACGGCAACTGGATCCCCAGCTTCCGGCCCACCTTCGCCGGCCGGGTCTGGGACATGACCCTCACCGACGACGGCAAGCTGGTCGTCGCCGGCGACTTCACGTCGGTGAACGGGCTCCCGAACACCTCGGGACTGGTGGCGCTCGACCCGACCAGCGGCGCCGTCATCACGTCGTGGAAGGGCAGCGTGTCCCGCTCGAGCGGCTCGATGGTCGTGCGCGCCGTCGACTCCCGCGGCCCGTGGATCTACGCGGCCGGGCGCTTCAACAGCGTCACCGGCGGCACGGCCACGAACGTCGCGGTGCCCAACAGCGTGAACCTCAGCACCGCCACCGGCCAGCCCGGCTCGTGGCGGCCGGTGATCCACGCCTCGGCCGCCCGCCTCCGCGTCTCCGCGTCCGGCGACCGCGTCTACCTGGGCGGCTGGTTCAACTCGGTCAACGCGGACCCGAATCACGGGTTCCACGCCATCGTCAACCCCACGACCGGCGCCCCGATCGCCGGGATGGGGCCGTACCAGCCCGCCGAGGGCTCGAGGGTCGGCAACTGGTACCAGCAGGCCGTCGCCGAGACCGGCGACAAGGTCCTCGTGGGCGGCGCGGAGCACACCCTGCAGATGTACGACCGCAACCGCACCACGCTGCTGAACTCGCACATCACCCGCGCCGGCGGCGACTTCCAAGCCATCGAGGTCATCGACGGCTACGTGTACGCCTCGTGCCACTGCATGAACTGGACCTACTCCGGCACCAACAGCTGGACGAACCCGCGCGGCTACCGCGCCGTCGACCCGATCCGCATGGTCGGCCGCTGGGACGCCACCAACCTCGACTACGACACCACCTGGTTCCCGAACGGCACCAAGGGCGCCACCGACGAGGGCGTGTGGGGCATCGCCCAGGACAAGAACAAGTGCCTGTGGGTCGGCGGCGACCTCATCCGCGGCGCCTACTCCGGCAACGCCGCCACGGACTGGCTCGGGGGCTTCGCCCGCTTCTGCGGCAGCGACGTCACCCCGCCCACCGCCCCGACCGCGCTCAGGGCCACGGTCACCGGCGAGTCCGTGGCGCTGAGCTGGGGCCGGGCCACCGACGCCAGCGGCACCGTCGCCTACGACGTCTACCGCAACGACCGGGTCATCGCCACGGTCTACGGCACCACCTTCACCGACACGCCGGCCGGCGGCGCCGCCGGCTCGCTGCGCTACACCGTCCGCGCCGCCGACGCCCGGGGCAACCGGTCGGCCAGCCCGGCCCCGGTCGCCGTCAACGGCCCGGCGCCGCAGCTCGACACCCCCGTCGCCTTCGGCTCGGTCTGGCAGTACCGGGCCGACGGCGCCGACCTCGGCACCGCGTGGCGCACCCCCGCCGCCGGCGACGGGCCCTGGCAGAGCGGTCCGGGCATCCTCGGCTGGGGCGACGCCGGCCAGGCCAC
>DATAGR010000487.1:0-8396 GCA_036263575.1 Aquihabitans sp.
ATGGCCGCAGGTGGGAGGGGTCACCGGGCGGTCGCTACGATCGCCGCACCATGGGCCAACCGATCGTCGTCAACGAGAAGCCGTCGCCGAACCGGGGCGTGGTCCGCTTCGAGACCAACCGGGCCATCACCGGCATGGGCCACGAGCGCTACCTCGTCGGCACCGAGGTCTGGGGCGAGCGCCCGCCCGACGTCCTGGCCCGCCGCCTGCTGGCCCGCGGCGGGGTGCTCGGCGTCCAGATCAACGGCAACGTCGTGACCGTGGACCTCGAGCGCGGGTGGGACGCCACCGGCCTCAAGGAGATCATCGAGAACCTGTACCGGTTCTACCCCGACCAGCCCGCGGCCCCGGCGGGGACCCCCGCCGCCGAGCCGGCCGAGGCCACCGAGGCTGCCGAGCCCGCCGAGGCTGCGCCGGCCGAGCCTGCTGCCGACGCCGAGCCGGTCGAGCCCGCTGCCGAGCCGCCGGCCGACGAGGGCGGCGCGAGCCTCGCCGACCCGGTGGTGGCCGACGCGCCGGCATCGGGCCCGGAGGGCGCGGTGGCGCCGGCTGCCCCGGACGACACGCTGGGCGCCACCGGCACGGTCGCCGGCGACGCGCCGGACGCGACGGACGCGACGGCCGAACCGGTCGCCGCCGAGCCGCCGGCGGCGCCGGTCGACGAGGGGGGCGCGAGCTTCGCCGACCCGGTGGTGGCCGAGGCGCCGGCGTCGGACCCCGAGGGCGCGGTGGCGCCGTCGGCACCGGCGGCTGCGGATGACACGCTCGGCGCGACCGGCACGGTCGCCGGCGACGCCCCGGAGCCGGGCGTCGACCGCACCGACGACCCTGCCTGATCACCGCCCGCCGGGAACCCCGGCGGACCCCCGGACGACCGATCCGGCGATGCCCCCGCCCCACCACCGCCTGCACCGCCCCCGTCACCTGCGGGCGCTGCCACTGCTGGGCATGCTGGTGGCCCTGGCCGCTGCGGCGGCGTCGTGCGGCGACGGCGGGTCGTCGGCCGGCGTGCCCACCATCACCGGCGCCGCCGCCAAGCGGGGCCAGGCGGTCGCCGAGGCCAACGGCTGCCAGAACTGCCACAACCCCGGTGGGGGCCGGGCCACCGGCCCGACCTGGAAGGACATGGCCGGGTCCGAGGTGGAGCTCGAGGGCGGCGAGGTCGTGGTGGCCGACGACGACTACCTGGAGCGGGCGATCCTCGACCCCCGGAGCGAGGTCGTCGACGGCTTCCCGAACATCATGCCGATCTACGCCGACGAGCTCTCCGACGAGCAGGTGGCCGACCTGATCGCCTACCTTCGGGAGCTCTCGACGAAGACCCGGGGGGCGGCCACGACGACGTCGACCACCTCCCCGTAGCACGTCGGGCAGCGCCACCTCCCAGGGCCGTCGAGGGCGTTCCGTCCGTCGGGTGATCCCGGTTGCGGTCGTCGAACACGTGTTCGATACTGGGTCGGTGCCCGTCCCCGCCCCCGACCTCGCCGCCCTCCGCCTGCTGGGTGACCGGGTGCGGCCGCTGGCCTCGGCGGGGGAGCGCACGCTGCCGGTGCCCGAGGCGATGGCCGGCCTGCTCCGGCAGGGCGGGCTGCAGCGCGGCGCCACCGTCGCCACCGGTGGGGTGGCCGCCAGCAGCCTGGCCCTGGCCCTCACCGGGCCCACCACGGTGGCCGGGTCGTGGGCGGCCGTGGTCGGCCTCGGCCACCTCGGCCTGGAGGCGGCCGCCGAGCTCGGGGTCGACCTGGAGCGGCTGCTGCTGGTGGCGGACCCCGGCCCGGCGGCCTGGGCCACCACCGTCGCCGCCCTGCTCGACGCCGTGGAGGTCGTGCTCGTCCGCCCGCCGGGCCGGGTGGCGGTGTCGGTCCAGCGGCGCCTCACGTCACGCGCCCGGGACCGGGGCTCGGTGCTGCTCCAGGTCGGTGGCCACACCGGGGCGTGGGCCCAGGCGCCCGACGTCGTCGTCTCCGGCACCGAGGCCACGTGGGTGGGCCTCGGCCCCGGGCACGGGCGGCTCCAGGCCCGGCGCCTGGAGGTGGCCGTCACCGGCCGGCGCGGCGCCGACCGCCCCCGGCGGGCGTCGCTCTGGCTGCCCGGCCCCGACGGCGGGATCAGCCGGGCCGAGCCGCCGGCCGCGCACCGCCCGGTCCCCGCCGCCGACCTGGCGGCCTCCGGTCCGGCCGGCGCCGTCGCCGGCCTGCGGGACGCGGGGTGAGGGCGGTGGCCCACGACGCCACCCGCACCCTGGTCGTGCACTGCCCGGACTGGCCGGTCGCCGCCGCCGGGGTGCCCGCCCACGAGCCGGCCATCGTCGTGCGGGCCAACCGTGTGCTGGCGGCGTCGGCGGCGGCGCGCGCCGCCGGGATCGCCGTGGGCCTGCGCCGGCGGGAGTCGCAGCGGCGCTGCCCCCACGTCGCCGTGCTCGACCACGACCCCGGCCGCGACGCCCGGGCCTTCGAGCCGGTGGCCGCCGCCCTCGACGACATCACCCCCGGCGTGGAGGTCACCCGCCCCGGCACCCTCGCCTTCGCCACCCGCGGCCCGTCGCGCTACTTCGGGGGCGACGCCGCGCTGGCCGAGCGCACCGTGGCGCTGGCCGCCGCCGCGGCCGGGCCCGGCGTCGGGGCCCACGTGGGCGTGGCCGACGGCGCCTTCGCCGCGCTGCTCGCCGCCCAGCGGGCCCACCGGCGCGTCGAGGCCACGGGGGCGGGCGGACCCGTCGTGGTGCCGCCGGGCGCATCGCCCGCGTTCCTGGCCGGCTACCCGGTCGACGCCCTGGTCGAGGTGGTCGACCAGCCCGACCTGGTCGACGTCTGGCGCCGCCTCGGGCTGCGCACCCTCGGCCTGGTCGCCGACCTGCCGGTGGCCGAGGTCCTGGCCCGCTTCGGCACCGACGGCGTCACCGCCCACCGGTTGGCGGCCGGGCTCGACCCGTGGCCCCTCGACGCCCGTCGCCCCCCGCCCGACCTGGCCGTCACCCACGAGCTCGAGCCGCCGGCCGACCGGGTCGACCGGGCCGCGTTCGTGGCCAAGGCCCTGGCCGACCAGCTCCACGCCCGCCTCGCCGTCGACGGGCTGGCGTGCACGCACGTGCTGGTGGAGGCCGAGACCGAGCACGGCGAGCACCTCGCCCGCCACTGGCGCCACGAGGGCGCGCTCAGCGCCGGCGCCCTGGCCGACCGCGTCCGCTGGCAGCTCGACGGCTGGCTCACCGGGTCGGCCGCCGTCCGGCCCACCGCCGGCATCAGCCGCCTCACCCTGGTCCCGGTCGAGGTGGTGGCGGCCCGGGGGCGCCAGCTGGGGTTCTGGGGCGGTGAGACGCTGGTCGACGAGCGGATCCTGCGGGCGGTGGCCCGGGTGCAGGGCACCCTCGGCCTCGACGCCGTCACCGTGCCCGAGCTCCGGGGCGGCCGGGGCCCGGCCGACCGGGTGGCGCGCATCCCGGTGGCCACGGTCGACCTCACCGCCCCGCGCCCCGCGGCCCGGCCCGGGGCGGTGGCCGAGCCGTGGCCCGGGCGCATCCCCGCCCCCGCCCCGGCCGCCGTGCCCACCGCCCCGGAGCCGGTCGAGGTGGTCGACGCCGCCGGCCGCCCGGTCGGCGTCACGGGACGGGCCGAGGCCACCGCCACGCCCGCCCGACTCGCCCGACCGGGGCGGCCGCCCGTGGCCGTCACGGCGTGGGCCGGGCCGTGGCCGGTCGACGAGCGGTGGTGGGATCCCACGCGGCACCGGCGCCGGGCCCGGTTCCAGGTGCTGGGCGCCGATGGCGTCGCCCACCTCCTCGCCGTGGAGGCGGGGCGGTGGTGGCTGGAGGCCACCTACGACTGAGCGCCACGGTCGGCAGGTCGACGAACCATTTCGCACGGGGTGTGCAACAAGTGTGGCAGGCTGTCCGGCGCCGGCGGCTCCCGGGGGGAGGCGGCGGCAGAAGGGGAACCGCCCGATGGCGAGCCACGACCGCACCGACGACCGCGAGCCGGCGTCGGCCACCACGGCGCCAGCCACCGCACCCGCCACGGCCCCGACGCCCGACGCCGCGCCCCGCCGCCACCGGCTCCGCTGGCTCTCGCTCGCCGTCGTGCTCGTCGCCGTCGGCGGCGCCGGCGCGGTGGCCTGGCGCCAGGTGAAGCCGGTCATCGACTCCCGCCGCTACGCCTCGGTCACCTACGAGGTGCCGACGGCCCCCAAGCTCCAGCCGGCGCCGAGCGAGCGCCTCTACCGGATCGACCCGACGCGCTCCTCGCTCACCTACGAGGTCGACGAGGAGCTCGGGGGCCGGAAGACCAGCACCGCCACCGGGGTCACGAACGGCATCGCCGGCGACCTCGCCATCGACCCCGCCGACCTCGCCGCCAGCCGGGTGGGTGAGATCGTGGTGAACGTCGAGCAGTTCACGTCGGACAACAACCTGCGCGACGCCCGCATCCGCCAGGACTTCCTCTCGTCGCACCGGTTCCCGCTGGCCACCTTCGCCACCGACGAGGTCGAGGGCCTCGACGGCGAGCTCGTCGAGGGCGAGACCCGGACCTTCAGGCTCTCGGGCATGGCCACCATCAAGGGCACGGCCGCCCCCGCGACGTGGGACGTCACCGCAACGATCGACGACGGCGTCCTCACCGCCACGGCCACCACGACCGCCAAGCTGTCGCGCTTCGACGCCGGGCCCATCTCCATCGCCGGGCTGGTCTCCACCTCCGACGACGTCGCACTCACCCTCGAGCTGACCGCCCTCGACCCCGCCACCCACGACATCCCGACCCGCATCACCGGCCCGGACCAGGTCGAGACCGGCGGCCCCACCACGGAGGAGCGGGCGGCGGCGCCGTCGTTCGCCCGAGACGTCCAGCCGATCATCGAGGCCAACTGCGCGTCGTGCCACAACGCCGGCCAGATGGGCTCGCACCAGGTGGCCATCGACGACGCCGGCGACGTCGCTGACATCTCCGACGGCATCAAGACGGTCACGCAGGCCGGCTACATGCCGCCGTGGCCGGCATCGGACGAGGGCGTGCCGCTCGAGCACGTCGCCCGCCTGTCCGACGAGGACCTCGACGCCCTGGCCCGCTGGTCCGACGCCGGCGGCCCGCTCGACGTGCCTCGCTCCACCAAGGTCACCATGACCGAGGAGGCCGCCACCCGGCTGCCCCGCAAGGACCAGACCCTCACGATCCCTGCGTACACGGGGTCGCTCTCGAACGACAACGACTACCGCTGCTTCGCTCTCGACCCGGGGATCACCGAGGAGGTGTTCCTCACCGGGTACACGTTCGAGGGCGACCAGATCGAGCAGCTGCACCACGCCCAGGTGTTCCAGATCAGCGACGAGCAGCTGGCGTCGTCGGCCGAGAAGGACGGCGCCGACGGCAAGCCGGGGTGGAGCTGCTACGCCGGTCCCGAGCTGCGCGGGCGCCGGCCCGATCGCGTGCCTGGCGAGCCTCGCACCCGTGACGCCGGCTTCGCCGGTCAGGCCAACCTGGTGGCCGGGTGGGTGCCGGGTCAGTCGCCGGTGATCTTCCCGGAGAACAGCGGCATCCGCCTCCGCCCCGGCGACGCCCTGGTCCTCCAGCTGCACTACCACTACGGCAAGCCCCCGGTCGCCGACCGCTCGGGGCTGTCGCTCCAGCTCGACGACGCCGACGGCGGCACCCGCGAGCTGCGCGTGGTCAACCCGCTGGGGCCGGTCGAGATCCCGTGCGCGCCGGCCGACGCCGACGAGCCGCTCTGCGACCGCGACGCCGCCATCGCCGACAACGTCCGGCTCTACGGCCCCTCCGGCGCCGGCAACGAGAGCGGCCTGCTGGCCCTGTGCGGGCACACCCCCGAGGAGCTCACCGCCGACTTCGACGGCAGCGTCGCCCGGTCGTCGTGCGTCGGCAAGGTGCCGCAGTCGGGCCTCATCGTCGGGGCCATGGGGCACATGCACACGCTCGGCAAGAGCATCCGCCTCACCCTGGCGCCCGGCACCGAGCGCGAGCAGGTGCTGCTCGACATCCCGACGTGGAGCTTCGACTGGCAGATGAACTACGGCTTCGTCGAGCCGCTGCGCGTCGAGGCCGGCGAGGAGCTCCGCATCGACTGCGCCTGGGACCGCTCGCTCGACACCCGGCGAGACCCCAAGTACATCGTCTTCGCGGAGGGCACCGAGGACGAGATGTGCTTCGGCACCTACTCGCTCATCACCGACGAGCGGTAGGCGGGCCCGCCCCGCAGGTGCCAGGCTCGGCGCCATGGACGGCGGGACCACCGAGGCGACCACGCGGCACGACCGCTCGCTGATCGCCGCCACCGAGCGCTGGTTCCTGCGGCGCGGCATCCCGCACTTCATCGACGGCTACCGTGCCAGCGAGGACGTCTTCACCCGCACCCTGCCGGTGCTCACCCTGGTGTTCCTCCTCGAGGTCCTGGGCGCCGCCAGCCTCGACTGGCGGTGGTGGCAGAACGCGCTGGCCCTGGCCGGCGGGGCGGCGGTGCTCGCCGGCACGTGGGCCGTCGTCAACCGGGTGCGGGGTCGGCCCGCGTGGACGCGCCCCGACGACGTCGGCCCCGTCGAGTTGGCCGCCTTCGTGCTCGTGCCCCCGCTGCTGCCGCTGGTCTTCGGCGGCCAGCTCGGCTCGGCCGCGCTCACCGCCGCCTTCAACCTGGTGCTGCTGGGCACGATCTACCTCGTCACCAGCTACGGCCTCCTGCCGATGACGAGGTGGGCGCTGGGCCAGACGCTGCGCCAGGTCGGCGCCGTCCTCGACCTGTTCGGCCGGGCCCTCCCGCTCCTGCTGCTGTTCACCGTGGCCCTGTTCGTCAACACCGAGGTCTGGCAGGTCTCGGCGTCGCTCGACGGCGTCCTGTTCTGGGCGACGGTCGCCTTCTTCGTGCTGGCCGGCGGCGCGTTCCTGGCCATCCGCCTCCCGGGCGAGCTCGGCGCCCTGCGCGACCAGCTCACCGGTCCCGCGCTGGTCGAGGCGTGCGCCGGCAGTCCGCTGGCCGAGCGGGCCGAGCCGCTGGTGGCGGCGGACCGCGTCCGGGCCGTCCCCCTCAGCCGCCGCCAGCAGGGCAACGTGCTGCTCGTCCTCCTGTTCAGCCAGGGCGTGCAGATCCTCCTCGTGAGCCTGACCATCGCCGGCTTCTTCTTCGTCTTCGGCCTCACCGCCATCCGCCCCGAGGTGGTCGACGCCTGGCTGGGCGACGACATCGGTCGGGGCGAGCTGACGTCGTGGGTGTGGTTCGACCGCCGGATCGTCGTCACGCGCGCCCTCCTCCACGTCGCCGGCTTCCTCGGGGCGCTCTCCGGCTTCTACTTCACCGTCTACGTCATCACCGACAGCACGTACCGAGAGGAGTTCTTCACCGAGATCGTCGGCGAGGTCCGCCAGTCGCTCGCCGTGCGCAACGTGTACCTCGCCCTGCGGCGCGGTCCGGCCGAGGAGCAGGACGACGGCGCCGACGACGGCGAGCCGGCCGCCGACCACGGTGCCGGCGCGGGTGACCCGATCGGGCGAGGCACGGGCGACCGCCCCCGGGCGCCCGGGGCCGCTCGCTAGGGTCGCCCACGATGCTCGCCGCCGTGATCGCCCTCGCCGTCCTGGCGGTGGTCCTCGCCGTGGTGCTCGCGGTCACGCTTCGGCGACTCTCGGGCGAGCGGGCGGCGCGGGCCAGCGCCGAGGGCAAGGTGACCACCACGGGTGCCGCGCTGGCCGACGCCCAGGCGGGCCGCGAGGCCGCCGAGGCGCGAGCCGAGGAGGCCGAGGCCCGGGCCGTCGCCGCCGCGGAGCAGGCCGAGGCCGCTCGCCGCGAGGCGACCACGGCCGAGGGCGATGCCGAGCGGCGGGTGCGGGCGGCTGAGGATGAGCGCCTCGCCGCCGAGGAGGCCCGCGCCGCCGCCGAAGCCGGGCGCTCCGAGGCGGACCGCACCGTCGCCGAGACCGCCGCGCTGGCCGCCCGCCTGATCGACGACGGCGCGGCCGACCCGGCGGCCCTGTGGACGCTCGAGCGCTGGCGCAGCGAGCGGACGTGGCGCAACTCCGTGGCCGCGGTGGCCGGCGCGCCGTCGCCCTTCGCCGGCACCGACCAGCCGCTGCGGGTGGCGCTCGAGATCGAGGCCGCGGCGGTGCGCGAAGAGGTGGGGGCGGTGGTCGACCTGGCCGTCGACCTGCCCGAGCCGCTCACGCCGGGCGCCTCGCTGGCCACGTTGCGAGCGACCCAGGAGGTCCTGGCCGCAGCGGCGAAGCAGGGCGAGGCGACGGCGGTCGAGGTGTCGGCGCAGGGGACCGACGTGGTGATCCGCGTCGAGTCGCTCGACGCCGACGGGAACCCGTTGCCGCCCGTCGTGGTCTCGCTGCCGCCGAGCCGGCTCGAGGTCGACGGTGCCGTGGTGCGGGTGCGAGACGCGCTGGCACCGGTCGACG
>DATAGR010000488.1:0-5673 GCA_036263575.1 Aquihabitans sp.
TTCTACGACCCGAGCGGCGAGTACGTCCTGGAGGCGGTCGGGGTCGACCACGGCCTGATCGGGGCCCTCGACCGGGCCGCCGTGGCGCGACCGCCCGACCGCACCGCCGACGCCGATGCCGCCTACCGCCGCGACGCCGGCTGGGACGCCCTGCTCGCCGCCGCGTCGAGCGGTCGGTACACCACCGCGTGGGTCGCCGACCTGGCCGGCGCCGACGGCTGCGCCATCGGGCGGGTGGCCCTCCTGCGCCAGCACCCCGGCCCGCTCGACCCGTTCGAGCTCGACCTCCTGGGCCTCGTCGCCGACCTGGCCACCATCGCCGTCGAGCGCCACGACCTCCAGGCCCGGCTGGCCCACGGTGCCCTCCACGACGAGCTGACCGGGCTGCCGAACCGGCGGCTCCTGCTGGCCCGGCTCCGCGAGGTGTTCTCGTCGCCCGGCTCGCAGGGCGGCCTGCTGTTCGTCGACCTCGACCGCTTCAAGCTCATCAACGACAGCCTCGGCCACGAGGCCGGCGACCAGCTCCTCCGCGAGGTCACCGCCCGCTTCGGCCGCACCCTGCGCCCCGCCGACCTGATCGCCCGGGCCGGCGGCGACGAGTTCGTGGTGCTGTGCCCCGACCTCGAGGACGCCGGCCAGGTCGCCAGGGTGGCCGAGCGCCTCACGGCGTCCCTCGCCGAGCCGGTGGACCTCCCCGGCGGCCGCGTCGTCGTCTCGTCGAGCATCGGCGTCGTGCACGTCGTCGGGCCCGCCGAGCCCACCGCCGTGCTGCGCGACGCGGACCTCGCCATGTACGAGGCCAAGCAGCTCGGCCGCAACCGCACCGCCCTGTTCCACGCCGGCCTGCGGGAGCGGGCCATCGCCCGCCTCGAGGTGGAGAACGCCCTGCGCGACGCCGTCCGCTACGACGAGATGCAGCTGCACTTCCAGCCCGTCATCCGCCTCCGGGACGGGCGGATGGTCGGGGTCGAGGCGCTGCTGCGCTGGGACCGCCCCGGACTCGGCCTGGTCCAGCCCGACGCCTTCGTCCCCGTCGCCACCGACACCGGGCTGATCCTCCCGCTGGGCCGCTGGGTGATCGAGCAGGCCGCGGCCGCCGCCGCCCGCTGGCCGGAGCTCGAGGTGGCCGCCAACCTCTCGGCCCGCCAGCTGGCCGACGCCGACCTGGTCGACTTCGTGGCCGAGGTCCTCGACCGCAACCGCGTCCGGCCCAGCCGGCTGTGCCTCGAGGTCACCGAGGCCGACCTGATCACCGACACCGAGCTCGTGGTCGACCAGCTGGCCCGCTTCAAGGAGCTCGGCGTCCGGCTGGCCATCGACGACTTCGGCACCGGCTTCGCCACGCTCGACTACCTCCGCCGCTTCGCCACGGCCGACATCTTGAAGATCGACGGCTCGTTCGTCGCCGGCGTCACCGACCCGTCGTCGCACGACCTGGCCATCGTGTCGGCCGCCATGGTGCTGGCCGACAACCTCGGCTTCGAGACGGTGGCCGAGGGCATCGAGACCGAGGCGCAGCGCGAGGTGCTCGAGCGCCTCGGGTGCCACCTGGCCCAGGGCTACCTGTTCAGCCCGCCCGTGGCCGCGGAGGAGATCGACGAGATGCTCGGCATCACGAGCGCGGTGCCCACGACCTGAGGTAGTCCGGTGCGTCGACCTGGTCGGCGGCCGCGCCCAGGCGGAGCGGGCGGAAGGTGTCGACCATCACCGCCGTCTCCTCGGTGCGGTCCTGGTCGACCGATCGCTCCCAGCTGCCGGGTTGCGGCCCGTGCACGAAGCCGGCGGGGTGGAGCGTGATCGACCCGATGCCGATCCCGCTGCCGGCCCGGCTCATGAAGTCGCCGGCCACGTAGAAGAGCACCTCGTCGGAGTCGACGTTGGCGTGGTGGTACGGCACCTTCACGGCGTCGGGGTGGAAGTCGAACGGCCGGGGCACGAAGGAGCACACGACGAAGCCGGGGCCCTCGAAGGTCTGGTGGACCGGCGGCGGCTGGTGGAGGCTGCCGACGATCGGCTCGAAGTCGTGGATCGACAGCGCCCACGGGTACAGGCAGCCGTCCCAGCCCACCACGTCGAACGGGTGGTGGGCGTAGCGGTGGAGCGACACCCCCGTGCGGGTGCGCACCACGACCTCGGACGGGCCGTCGTCGTCGACCACGAGCGGCGTCGCCGGTGCCCGCTGGTCGCGCTCGGCGTACGGCGCGTGCTCGGCGAACTGGCCGCCGGGCGTGAGGTACCGGCGGGGCGGGGCGACGTGGCCGGCGGCCTCCAGCACCAGGGCCCGCACCGGCGTGGTCACCACCCAGCGGTGCGTCGTGCCGGCCGGGACCACGACGTAGTCGCCGGCGCCGACCTCGAGGGCGCCGAACACCGACTCGAGCGTGGCCGAGCCCTCGTGCACGAACACCAGCTCGTCGCCGGCGGCGTTGCGGTGCAGCGCAGGTCCGGCATCGGAGCCGGTGGCAGGGGTCGCGGTGGCCAGCGCCAGCACGACGTCGTCGTTGCCGCAGAGGACGTGGCGGCCGGCGGCGAGGTCGGTGCCCGCCGTCGGCAGGTCGCCCGTGCGGAGGTGGCGCGGCACGGCGGGGTGGTGGTCGCGGAGCGGCGCCCGGTCGTCGTCCATCGGCACCACCTCGAGCAGGGCCGACGGCGAGCGCCGGTGGTACAGCAGCGACGACGCGCCGGAGAACCCGTTGGTGCCCATCAGCTCCTCGGGCCGGCGCTCCCCGTCGGCGCCGCGGTGGACGGTGTGGCGCTTGGGCGGGACCTCGCCGACGCGGCGGTAGTAGGTCACCGGGCCGCCCCGGCTGTCGCTGCTGCCGCAGTCGCGGTGGCGGGTCCGAGCGCCTCGGCCCGCGCCGGGAGGATCGTGCCGGTGGCGTCGCCGAGGTCGAGCAGGGGCGTGCCGTCGCGCCCGCCGCCGCGCCCGCTGATCGTCACGGTGTCGCCGTCGAGCAGCCAGGTGCGCTCCCCGCCGTCGTCGAGGCGCAGCGGGTCGCGCCCCCGCCACGTCGCCTCGATGAGGCTGCCGCGACTGCCCGGCTCCGGGCCCGACACCGTGCCCGAGGCGAACAGGTCGCCCGGGCGGGTCGTCGCCCCGTTGCTGGTCAGGTGGGCCAGCTGCTGGGCGAAGGTCCAGTAGAGGTCGGCGAGGTTCGTGTGGGTGATGGTGGTGCCGTTCAGCGCCACCTCCAGGTCCAGGTCGAGGCCCCACGGGCGCTCGGCGCGCAGCAGGGGGTCGGGGACGGGGTCCTGCGCCGGCGGCGGCACGAGGTGGGGCGCGAGGGCGTCGAGGGGCACGACCCACGGCGACACCGTCGTGGCGAACGACTTGCCGAGGAACGGCCCGAGGGGCTGGTACTCGAAGGCCTGGAGGTCCCGGGCCGACCAGTCGTTCACCAGCACGACGCCGAAGACGTGCTCGGCGGCGTCATCGGGGGCGATCGGCCGACCGGGCTCGTTGCCGGGCCCGACCACGAAGCCGACCTCGAGCTCGAGGTCGAGCGCCGCCGACGGCTGCCGGCGGACGCCGTCGCCGGTCCCTGCGGCGCCGGTGGCCACGAGCCCCGTCGGCCGGGTGATCGGGGTGCCGGACACGCAGATGGTGGCCGAGCGGCCGTGGTAGCCCACGGGGAGGTGGCGCCAGTTGGGGAGCAGGGCGTCGCCGTTGGGCCGGAAGATGCGCCCGAGGTTCGTGGCGTGGTGGATCGACGAGTAGAAGTCGACGTAGTCGCCGACCGCCATCGGGAGCAGCAGCTCGACGTCGGCGACCGGGACGAGCGGCCGCTCCACCGCGCGGTCCGCGAGGTGGTCGCGCAGCCGGGCCCGGGTGTCACGCCACACGGCGGGACCGGCGGCGAGGAACGGGTTCAGGGTCGGCGCCTCGACGAGGTGTCGCTGGGGCTCGGGCAGGGCGTCGGCCACCGGCAGCACGGCGTCGCCGATCCGCGCCACGACCGTGGTGCGCCCGGTGGGCAGCGTGGCCACGCCGTAGGGCAGGTTCGCCGGGCCGAACCCGGAGCCGGCGGGGACCGGCGCCCACGTGTCGGTGGCCGCCGTCTCGGCCTGGGTCGCGTCGGCCTGGGCGGCGTCGGTCATCGGTCCACCGCTCATCGGTCCACCGTTCGTCGGTCCGCCGGTCATCGGTCCATCGGTCATCGGTCCACCGTTCGTCGGTCCACCGTTCGTCGGTCCGCCGGTCATCGGTCCACCGGTCATCGGTCCACCGTGAGGGCGTCGAGCTGGTCGGCGTGCTCCTCGTAGTGGCCGACGTGGAAGTGCTGCAGCTGGTCGTCGACGGTGAGCTCGCCCAGCGTCTCGTGGCGGCCGACGGCGGCCCAGTCGTCGACGGTGAGCTCGAGGAGGCGGGCCCGCAGGGCGTCGATGGCGCGCAGCACGTCGGCGTGGGCGTCCTCGGGCGGTCGGTGGCGGCCATCGGCGATCGCCGCGATGCGCCCGGCGTCGGCCTTGGTGCGGCCGAAGGGCACGGGCTCGACGTCGGCACGATCGCCGCCCGAGGGACCGCCGCGATCGGCATCGCGCTGGGCGTCGAGCACGAGGTCGAGCTGCGCCAGCCAGTAGCGGCCGAACTCGGCGAGGTGGGCCCAGACCTGGCCCTCGTCCCACCGCTCGTCGCCGCCGGGGTCGGGCTCGGTCAGGCCGTCGTGCCGGCGCGCCAGGTGGGCGCGGAGGCGCGCGGCCACGGCGTCGAGGCGCTCGACCCAGCGGGTGGCGTGGGCGGCGCGTGCCCCGGTGGGCAGCTGCCACCGAGCGGCGAGCGACGGGTCGTCGGTCGCCGCGGTGGCCAGCGCGGCCAGGAAGCGGTCGCCCTCCTCCGGCGTGCCGATCGTGACCCGCACGCCGTCGCCGGCGAAGGGGCGGGTCACGACGCCGAGCCGCTCCAGGGCGACGGCGAGGTCGGCGGCGGCGTCACCGGCGGGCAGCCACACGAAGTTGGCCTGGGCGTCGGGCACACCCCACCCGTCACGGCGCAGCGCGGAGGCGATCCGGGCCCGCTCGGCGACCACCCGACCGACGCGCTCGGCCAGCTCGTCGGCGGCGGCGAGCGAGGCGGCGGCGGCGACGTGGGCGACGGCGTTCACCGCGAACGGCGGCGCCACCCGGCCGATTGCCGAGACGACGTCGGGGTGGGCGACGAGGTGGCCGACCCGCAGCCCGGCGAGACCGTGGGCCTTGGAGAACGTGCGGAGGACGGCGACGTCGTCGCGATGGCCCAGCAGCTCGATGGCATCGGGCACGTCGGCGCCGGAGACGAACTCCCGGTAGGCCTCGTCGACCACGAGCAGGCAGCCGTCGGGGAGGGCGTCGGCCAGCGCCTCGAGCTCCGCCGCCCGCAGCGCCGTGCCCGTCGGGTTGTTGGGGTTGGCGACCAGCACGAGGCGCGTGCGGGGGGACAGGGCGGCGGCCAGTGCGCCGGCGTCGATGGTCTGGCGCCGCAACGGCACCGCCACGGGCGTCGCGCCAGACAGGCCGGTGAACACGGGGTACGCCTCGAACGACGGCCAGCCGTAGGCCACCTCGGCGCCGGGCCCGCCGTAGGCGAGGGCGAGCTGCTGCAGCAGCCCGACCGATCCGGGGCCCACCAGCACCCGTGCCGCGTCGACGCCGAGGTGGTCGGCGAGCTGGACGGTCAGCTCCCGCGCGACGGGGTCG
>DATAGR010000489.1:0-1851 GCA_036263575.1 Aquihabitans sp.
CGACGCCAGCCCCTGGCCGCTCGGCATCGGCCTGGGCGTCGCCCTCGTGCTCAACGGCCTGCTGATCGGCAGCTGGTTCGTGCTGCCGGGCGGCATGGTGCTCGCCGTGTCGCTGGCCGGGTTCGCCCGCCAGTCCCGCCACCGCACCTGACGACGGCGGATGGCCGCCGCCCCGGCCGAACGCGTCCGCTGGCCGACGCGCCTCCGGCCGGACGCGACCGAAGCGGTCAGTCCTCGACGGTGCCGGGCGTGCGCGTGGGCGTGGCCCGGGAGACGCCGGCCCCGTGGCGGAGCCGCCCCGGGATCTGGCGCCAGTGCACCTTGCTCGCGGTGGGCAGGCCCTCGCGGGCCGACAGCTCGTGGCACAGGCGGTAGGTCGCCCACCCGGTCAGCGGCGGCAGCACGAAGAGGGCGATCCTGAAGCTCCACAGCACGGCGTTGACCGAGAGCCCGAACGTGGTGGAGAGCACGTCGGCCGCCCCACCGAGGAAGCAGACGGCGTAGAAGCTGATCGTGGCCACGCCCAGCGCCGTGCGGACCGGGCGCTGGCGCGGGCGGTCGTCGAGGTGGTGGGCGACGTGGTCGCCGGTGACGCGTGCCTCGAGGAAGGGCCAGGCGTAGAGCAGGCCGAAGGTCGCGCCGGCCAGCAGCACGGCCGGGAAGAACGGGTTGGGCACCTCGAAGCCGAACGCCCGGATCTCCCAGCCGGGCATGATCCGCAGGGCGCCGTCGAGCCAACCCATGTACCAGTCGGGCTGGCTTGCCGCCGAGACCTCGGCGGGGTCGAAGGGCCCGTAGATCCAGATCGGGTTGATCTGGACCAGGCCGCCGAGCATGCACAGCGTCGACACGGTGAGGAAGAACAGGCCGGTCGCCTTCGCCGCGTACGCCGGGAAGAGGCGCTCGCCGACCACGTTGTCCTCCCGGCGGCCGGGACCGGGGAACTGCGTGTGCTTCTGGCGTACCACGAGGTACAGGTGGGCGCCGATCAGCAGGGCGATGATCGCCGGCAGCAGCAGGATGTGGATGACGTAGAGGCGCTCGATGATGTCGGGCCCGGGGAACTCGCCGCCGAAGAGCAGCGACGTGATCCACGTGCCCACGACCGGGATCGAGAGCGCGATCGAGTACGCGATGCGCAGCCCGGTGCCGGAGAGCTGGTCGTCGAGCAGCGAGTAGCCGGCGAAGCCGTTGAAGATGGCGAGCGTCAGCAGCGTGACGCCGATGATCCAGTTGAGCTCGCGCGGCTTGCGGAAGGCGCCGGTGAAGAAGACGCGCGCCAGGTGCACGACCATGGTGGCGAGGAACAGCAGCGCCGCCCAGTGGTGGATCTGGCGCATCAACAGGCCGGCCCGCACGTCGAACGAGAGGTCGAGCGACGATCGGTACGCCTGGGTCATCTCGACGCCGCGCAGCGCCTCGTAGGACCCCTCGTAGATGACCTTCTCGCTGCTCGCGTCGAAGAAGAACGTGAGGTACACCCCGGTGAGGAGGAGGACCACGAAGGAGTACAGGACCAGCTCGCCGATCATGAACGACCAGTGGTCGGGGAACACCTTGTTGAGCGCCGTGCGGGCGAACGACGCGCCGCCCACCCGCTCGTCGAGCCAGCGGGCGCCCTTGAAGGTGGCGGTGCGCGACGCAGCCTCCTTGCCCTTCTTGGTGGGCGCCGCGCCGGGCACCGCGGTGTCGTCGGCGGCGACCGCCCCGGCGGTCGACCCGGTCGAGGCCGTCGGCTCGAGCGGCGTCGACTCCGTGGTCATCGTCCCCGGTCCCAGAAGCCGGGCCCGACCGGGGCGGAGAAGTCGTCGGTGGCCACCAGGAAGCCCTCGTCGTCGACGCCGAGCGGCA
>DATAGR010000490.1:0-7393 GCA_036263575.1 Aquihabitans sp.
GGGGTTCCGGCCGGGTCAGGTGCCGGCGGCGGCGTCGAGCCGGGGCCGCAGGTCGAGCCAGAGCCCTTCGACGGCCTCGGGCGTCAGGTGGGCGCCGTCGGGGCGGATGTCCGGGTCGGGCTCGGCGCGGTCCTCGCCGGAGCAGACCCGGTCGCGGTAGGGCACGACCTCGAAGCCGGGGTGGCGCGACAGCTCGTCGGCCAGCACGCGGTTGACCGTCTCGATCCGGTCGGGGTCGCGCTCCTCGCCGTCGCTGGCCACGGCGCCCCACGTGTAGCAGGGCACCTCGAGCCACATGACCGGCGCGTCGGTGCCGGCCCGGATGATGGTCGCGGCCTTGGACACGGCGGCCCGGTACTCCGCCTCCCACTCCTCGGTGCCGACCACCACGCGGCGCCCGTCGCGGTCGATGTCGAACAGCTGGCGCAGGCCGAGGGTCACCAGCACGGCGTCGGGGTCGCCCCGGAAGCCCTCGAGGTCGCCGCGGATGGCCCCGGCCCACCGCTCGGGCCAGTTCCGGCAGTCGGGGTCGGCCTCGTCGATGCCGTCGCCGGCGAACACGCGGCTGCCGATGATGTCGCAGTGGGCCTGGTAGGCGCCCTCGACCCGGTAGCCGAAGCCGTCCGGCGCGTGGCCGGCGACGATCCAGGCCAGCGAGTCGCCCACGACGAGGACGCTGCGGTCGGCATCGCCGCCCGAGGCCTGCTGCCCGCCGCCCGTGGCCGGCGGTCGGCTGGTGACGGGGCCGACCGTGACGAGGAAGAGCACGGCGATGCAGCCGGCGAACGCGGTGCCGAGCACCGGGCCCTGGCGGCGCAGCTCCCACCGCTGCTGGTGGATCGGCTTCTCAAGGAACCAGTAGGTGGCCTCGGCGAGGGCCAGGGCCACCGCCACCCGAGCCGCGTCGAGCACCACGGGGCTCCAGTCGAGGCGCTGGGGGCTCATGAACACGATGATCGGCCAGTGCCACAGGTAGAAGCTGTAGGACACGAAGCCCATGTGCCGGCTCACCGGGTTGCCGAAGATCCAGGCCAGCGGCCCCCGCTCGGCCCGGGCGCACCCGAAGATGAACACCGCGGCGGTCACGGTGATGAGGAGGAAGCCGCCACGGGTGTAGACGGCCCGGCTGTGGTCGGTGAAGAGGAACATCATCACCACCAGCCCGGCGAGGGCGGCGGTGCCGAGCCAGCTGGCCACGACCCGGGCCCGGGGCGTGTCCCAGCGGTCGCGCCAGAGCACGAGGGCCATCATCGAGCCCACGATCAGCCCCTGGCCCCGGGTGTCGGTGCCGTAGTACGCCCGTGAGAGGTCGACGGTGCCGAGGGAGAGGTGGCGCATCCACAGCACCGAGGCGGCCAGGGCCACGCCCAGGCCCACCAGCATCTTCCGCTTGTCGAAGCGGGTGACGTAGGCGAGGCCGAGGAAGACGAGCGGCCAGACCAGGTAGAACTGCTCCTCGATCGCGAGCGACCACGCGTGGCGCAGCGGCGAGAGGTCGAACGACGCGAAGTACGACTGGGCGGAGAAGATGAACCGCCAGTTGGCGACGTAGAAGAGGGTGGCCAGGCCGTCGACGCGGAGCTCGGGGAACTTGTCGGCCCCGCCGAGCACCCCGGCGATGGCGAAGACGCCGGCCAGCGTGGCCAGCAGCGCCGGCCCGAGGCGGCGCACGCGCCGCCGGAAGAACGTCCGCAGGTCGAGGCGGCCGCGCTCGGTGTACTCCTTCACCAGCAGCGTGGTGATGAGGTAGCCGGACAGCACGAAGAAGAAGTCCATCGAGACCCAGGCGCCCGGCAGCTTGGTGGAGCCCTCGAGGTGGTACCCGAGGACCACGCACATCATCACGCCGCGGGTGCCGTCGAGCAGCGGGCGGTGCTTGATCTTCGTCGGCTGTTGGTCGGACATGGCCTGCCGGGTGCGAGATGACGGGCGGGGAGACCGTGCGGACGCCCCACGAAGTATGTCAGCCGCGCCCCCGCACCAGACAGCTCCCGGATGGCCGAGCGTTCGGGCGATGTCGACCGGGTGGACCCCAGGTGTACGATTCCGCACGTGCTCGCCTACCTGGATGCCGGAACCGGACAGATGATCGTCGCCGCCCTCGCTGGAGGTGCGGCCGGCGTCGGGGTGCTGTTCCGGATGTACGGCAACCGCTTCCTCGGGGTGTTCTCCAAGAAGCGCCGCCGGCAGGCCGAGTTGGCCCAGGGCGACCTCCTCGGCGTCGAGATCGACCCCGAGACCGGCGAGCCGGTCGCGGCCGAGGAGCAGCAGCCCACCATCGGTGACCGCAGCTGATCCCGGGTCCTTCCGGGACCCGCTCTCCCAGGTCTTCGTCGCCGACGGAGAGGTCCTCCGCGGTCTGACCGCCGAGGGCCTCCGCGAGTACGAGGCGGTGGCGGCGGCGCCGTTCTTCGCCGCGCTGCAGGCCGAGGGCCTCGTGGTGGCCACCGAGCAGCTGGCCCCGGGCACCCACGTCCTGCACGACACCTGGGCCGGGGTCCTCCGCCACGAGCGGGTGCCCGTCATCTCGTACCCCTACGAGTGGACCTTCGAGATGCTGCGCGACGCGGCGCTCCTGCAGCTCGAGGTCACCCGTCGGGCGGTGGCCGCCGGCTGCACCACCAAGGACGCCACGTCCTACAACGTCGCCTTCCGGGGCACCACGCCGGTGTTCATCGACGTCGGCTCCTTCGAGGAGGCCCGGCCCGGCGAGCCGTGGCCCGGCTACGGGCAGTTCTGCGAGCTCTTCCTGAACCCGCTGGTGGTCCAGGCGCTCGGCGGCATCGACTTCCAAGCCTGGCTCCGAGGCGCGGTCAACGGCATCAGCTCCGCCGACGCGGCCAGGGTCGTGCCGGCGCGCCAGCGCCTCGGCAAGGGCCTGCTCGTGCACCTGACGCTCCACGCCCGGGCCGAGCAGCGCTACGCCGAGGCCGGGTCCGAGCGGGGCGTGAAGGGCGAGCTGCGCCAGGCCGGCTTCGGGCCGAAGATCGTGCTGGCCCAGCTCGACAACCTCGAGAAGACCGTGCGCGGCCTGCGCTGGGAGGCGCAGCGCTCCGAGTGGTCGGACTACTCCGACCGCTCGCACTACACCGGGCAGGACCTGCCGGCCAAGGAGGCCTTCGTGGCCGCCGCGGTCGCATCCACGTCGCCCGGCCTGGTGCTCGACCTCGGCGCCAACGACGGGCGCTTCTCGAAGCTGGCCCTCGAGCACGGTGCCGGATCGGTCGTGGCCGCCGACGTGGACCACCTGGTGGTCGACCGCCTCTACCGCCACCTGCGCGACATCGACGAGCGCCGCATCCTCCCGCTGGTCCTGGACCTCGCCAACCCGTCGCCCGGCACCGGGTGGCGATCTCGCGAGCGGCGTCCGTTCGTGGAGCGGGTGCGCCCCGACCTGGTGCTGTGCCTCGCCGTCGTCCACCACCTGGCCCTGACCTACACGGTGCCGTTCGACGAGATCGTCGCCCTGCTCGCCGACTTCGACGCCCCGCTCGTGGTCGAGCTCCCCCACCCCGATGACCCCATGGTCGAGGCCCTCCTGGCCCGCAAGCGCCCCGGCCTGTTCGACCACTACGGCCGAGCCGGGTGGGAGGCGGCCCTCGGGCGGCGCTTCAGCATCGATCAGCGCGACGACCTGCGCACCCGCACGCTCTACCGCTGCACCCCCCTCCCCCGCTCGTGACCGGGGCGGTGGCCGGCGGGCCGGCCGGCGGCGCCGACGCCGAGGTGCACGACCCGCCGGCGCCCTCCGACGGGCCGAGGCCGACCGCGCCGGGGCTCGTGCGGCGCGAGGCCCGAGCGTTCGTCGAGCTCTTGGCGCTCAGCGGCTTCGCCCTGGCCCAGCCGATCTACGACATCTTCGGCCGGGCACCGGACCAGTTCATCTTCCGGGGCGCCGAGCAGCGCGACATCGTGGCGTTCGCCTTCGTGGTCCTCCTGGCCCCGCCGCTGGTGCTCTGGGTCGTCGAGGTCCTGGTCGGGCTGGTGTCGGCGAGCGCCCGGCGGTGGCTGCACGTCGGCCTCCTCGGGGTGCTGGTCACGGCGTTCGCGATCCAGGTGCTCCGGCCGATCTCCGACGGTCCCCTCCTCCTGCTCCTCGGCGCCGCCGTCGGCGTCCTCGCCGGCCTCGTCTACGTGCGCACCACCGCCGCCCGCATCTGGCTGGCGTTCGCCGCCGTGGCGCCCCCCGCCTTCTGCGCCCTCTTCCTGCTGACCTCGCAGACGGCCCAGCTCCTCGGCGACCCGGCGGCGGCCGGCGAGGTGCGCATCCGCCGTCCCGGCCCGGTCGCCATGATCGTGTTCGACGAGCTGCCCCTGGCCGCCCTCGTCGGGCGCGACGGCAAGATCGACGAGCAGCTGTACCCGAACTTCGCCGCGCTCGCCGACGGCTCCCACTGGTTCCGCAACACCACCGGCGTGAGCAACTTCACCTGGAGCGCGGTGCCGTCGCTCCTCACCGCCACCCAGCCGCGCGACGACACCGTCCCGACCGCGGTGTCCCACCCGCGGAGCCTGTTCACGCTGCTGGGCGGGTCGATGGACCTCGAGGTCACGGAGTCCATCACCCGCGTCTGCCCCACGGACCTCTGCGAGGTCGACACGCCCGACGACGGCGGCCTCCGCGGCGTCCTGACCGACGCCCGGGACGTGATGGAGCACCGCCTGGCGCCGAACCCCGGCGACGACGACCCGGTGGCCGGCCTCGTCGACGACGGGCAGGCGCAGGAGGACGAGGCCACGACCGGCCCGGCCGCCAGCAGCGAGCGCATCGAGGGCTTCATCGAGGGCCTCGACGACCCCGGCGCCACCCTCCACTACCTCCACGTCCTCCTCCCCCACGTCCCCTACCGGTACCTCCCGGACGGCACGCGCTACGAGGGCCCCGACCCCGACCTCGGCCGCTCGGGCGACGTCTGGCAGGACCAGCCGTGGCTGGTCGACCTCGGGCGCCAGCGCATGGCCCTGCAGCTCGGCTACGCCGACGCGGTGCTGGGGCGGGCGCTCGACCGCCTGCGCAGCAGCGGCACCTACGACGACGCCACGGTCGTCGTGGTCGCCGACCACGGCATCGCCTTCCAGGCCGGCGAGGGCATCCGTGGCCTCGAGCTCGACGCACCGTTCTCGCCGTCGGCGGCCGCCGAGGTCATGTGGGTCCCGTTCTTCGTGAAGGAGCCGGGTCAGACCGAGGGCGAGGTGAGCGACGCCAACCTCACCACGGTCGACGTGCTGCCCACCATCGCCGACGTGCTCGACATCGACATCCCGTGGGACATCGACGGCCGCTCGGCCTTCGCCCCGCCGCGCACCGACACCACCAAGCGCATGTACCAGGCCGACTACCGGGCCAGCGGCGTGCTGGCCGGGCGGCCCTACGAGATCGACGCCGAGGAGGGGTGGCAGCACGTGCTCGACCGCTCCATCGAGGAGCTGCTCCCCCGGGGGCCGGCCAGCGCCGACGAGCGCTGGTACGCGGTCGGCCCGCACCCGGAGCTGGTCGGCGTGCGGGCGTCCGACGCGTCGGCCCGGCTGACCGAGGTGCGATCGGAGCTCGACGACGCCAGCCGCATGGACGACGTGGACACCGGCTCGGGCGAGGTGCCCGCGCTGGTGCGGGCGACGGTGCCCGGCGCGTCGCCCGGGGACCCCATCGCGATCGCCGTCGACGGCCGGATCGCCGCGGTGGTGCCCGCCTACGCCGACGGCGACGCCGTGCGGATCGCCGCCATCGTGCCGGCGGAGACGTTCCGCGACGGCGCCAACGAGTACCGGGCCTACGCGGTCGGCTGACCCGCCGCCACCGGTCGAGCGCCGCGCCGAGCCCCGGCCGCCAGCGAGGCCACCACCCGGCACAGGCCGGCGAGCGGGACGGCCACGAGGAGCGGGTCGACCAGGGCGCGGAACCGCCCGTTCTCGCCGAACTCCAACAGGTCGCCGCCGATGATCACCAGGCCGACGGCCGCGGCCACGAGCGCCCACAGCAGCTCGCCGTCGGTCCACGAGGTGGCCCTCGTCGCCCAGCCGACGCGGGCCAGGCGCACCGTCGCCAGCGCGCCACGGAGCAGGACGCCTGCGGCGAGCAGGGCGAGCGTGAGCGACACCTGGAACGGCAGCGGTGCCTCTCCGAAGAGCGGGAGGTTCCACCCCGACATGTCGATCTCGCGCGTGACGGGGAGCAGGGCGCGGTCGGCGACGGCGTCCATCCACGTGCGCTCGCTGAGGCGCTTCGTCGAGGAGCCGAGCCCGGCGTCGAGGCCGATCGACGCCATGGTGAACGAGCCCGTCAGCACGGTGAGGCGCGTGCTCAGGTACCGGCCCGGGTGGCGTCGCACCAGGGTGAGCGCGTTCTCCTGGCTCTCCTCGTACAGCGGCAGGTAGCACTCGTGGTTGAAGTTCGGGATGGGGATGTCGCGCACCACGTACTTCGTCTCGCTGGTGACCGACGGGTGGTCGTGCTCGGGGCGGCACCCGTCGACCCGGCGCCCGTAGCTGTCGAGCTCGCCCCACGGGAGCTCGAGGGCCAGGGGGGTCACCTCCCCGGTGCGCACGTCGCGCTCGACGTCGGTGCGCGCCATGGGCGCCGTCACGCCGCGCTGCATGTTGAAGCCGAGCCAGCTCGAGAGCGTCGGCGTGCCGAACAGCACCTGGTTCTTCACCATCCAGCCGCCGACCACGACGACGGGGATGGCGAGGGCGACGGCCACGTGGCGCCACGGGGCGCGACGGGCCACGGCGGCGAGGACGACCACGGCGACCGCGAACGCCGGGTGGAACAGGCTGCGCGTCATGGTCAGGAGCGTGAGCGACGCCGCCAACCCCACCAGCGGCACGAGCCCCGGGTGCTGGAGCTGGCGCTGGAACCACCAGATCGAGGCCATGAGCAACAGGGCGACGGGCACCTCGTAGGACGCCACGTTGATCGTGCTGAGCAGGTTCGGGTTGGCCAGCGCGACCGCGCTCACCAGGCCGGCGGCGACGGGGTGCAGGCGCCAGCGGGCGAGCACGTCGGTCAGGAGCAGCCCGATCCCGAGCAGCGACAGCAGGTAGAGGACGTAGAGGGTGCCGATCGGCGGGAACGGCGACCAGCGCAGCACCGAGCCGACGACGAGGTTGTGGGCGGGCGGCTGGGTGTGCAGGTACCAGACGCTGCCGAGCGGGTCGGCGGTCAGCTCGGGCAGCTCGACGAGCTGCCAGCTGATCCCGAGGTCGTCGCTGTAGAGCGCCACCCCGGCGTGCACGATCGTGGTGATCGTGACGAGGATGCCGGCGGTGGCCACCGCGAAGCCTCCCAGGCGCTGGCGGGTCGTCCACCGCGGCCCGTCGGTCGATCGCCGGGGCGCCTCGGCGATGTCGGCGGCGGGGTCGCCGCTCGGCCGCTCGGCGGTGTCCGCGGCGA
>DATAGR010000491.1:0-2203 GCA_036263575.1 Aquihabitans sp.
AGTCGACCGCGCTCGGGATCCTCGGGGAGACGCCCCCGGAGGAGGCCGCCGCCCGGCTGGCCCCTGCGGCCGAGGCGTTCGCCCAGCCCGATCGCCCCGTGCTGCCGGCGTTCGAGCTGATCGTCACGGTGGCCCAGCGCAACCCAGGTCCCAGCGGCACCTACTCCGTGCCGACCCCGGACGACCTCATCCAACGCTGGCTCGACGCCGCCCGGGCCGCCGACATGTTGCTGGTGCTCGACCTCCAGCCCGGCACCGCCCGCTTCATCGACGACGCCCGCCGCTTCGAGCGGTTCCTGCGCGAGCCCGACGTCGGCCTGGCGCTCGACCCCGAGTGGCGGATGCCCAACGGCGGCATCCCGGGCGAGCAGATCGGCACCGTCGATGCCGCCGAGGTCAACGAGGTGTCGGCGTGGCTGTCGGGCATCGTGGCGGAGGGGAACCTGCCGGAGAAGCTCTTCGTCATCCACCAGTTCACCGAGTCGATGATCACGAACCGCGACGCGGTGATCGACCAGCCCGGCCTGGCCACCGTCTTCCACATCGACGGCTTCGGCGGCCGGCAGATCAAGCTCCAGAAGTACGAGCAGCTGCGGGGCCCCTACGCCACCGGCTTCAAGCTCTTCCACGACGAGGACACCGACATGTTCGGGCCGGCCGACGTGCTGGCGTTCCCGTTCCCGCCCGACCTGATCACGTACCAGTAGGCCGAGCCCGAGCGGTCACTCGCCGAGGGCGGCCTGCAGGTCGCGGACGTGCTCCTGGGTCTCGGTGAGGAGGGGGCGGAGGGCCTCGGCCACGTCGGGCAGCGACAGGTCGGCGGCCTGCTGGACGCGCTGGCGGTAGCGGTCGAGCTGCGCCTGCTCCAGCTTCAGGTCGGCGGTGAGGGCCTCCTTCGAGTCGGCGGTCGCCGCCACCGAGGGCACCGTGGTGACGGGGGTCCCACCGAGGAAGGAGACCTGCTCGGCCAGCGTCATGGCGTGGGAGAGCTCCTGCGAGAGGTGCACCTTGAGCTCGTCGACGGTGCTCGTGTACTCGGGGCCGGTGATCGTGGCGATGTGCTGCACGAACTGCACGATCGACTGGAACTCCAAGCTCAGGTCCTCGTTGAGGGAGGCGATGAACTGCTCGGTACCGGTGGTCTCCATCCAGGCACGCTACGCCGCGCGGCCGAGCGCACCTCGGGTCGCCGACGGGTCAGTCGTCGCCGAGGCCGAGGAGCGCCGTGCGCAGCAGGCCGGCGAGGTCGCGCTGCTGGCGCTCGGAGAGGGCGCCGAGGAGCTCCCGCTCGGTGGCCAGGTGCCCGACGACGACCTCGTCGACGAGCGCCAGCCCTTCGGGCGTGAGGCGCACCAGCACCTTCCGGCGGTCGTCCGCCGCCGTCGACCTCGTCACCAGGCCCCGCTGCTCGAGCCGGTCGATGCGGTTGGTCATCGCGCCGGTCGTGACCATCGTCTGCCCCAGCAGCTCGCCCGCCGAGAGCTCGTGCGGAGCGCCCGACCGGCGCAGCGTGGCCAGCACGTCGTACATCCAGGCCTCGATGCCGTAGCGGGCGAAGCTCTCGGCGAGGCGGCGTTCGACGAGCCTGGACAGGCGAGAGATCCGGCCGATGACCTCGACGGGCGAGAGGTCGAGGTCGGGGCGGACCGCGCGCCACTGGGAGGTGATCCGGTCGACCGCGTCCTCGCGCCTTGGTGCCACGCCCGGCACGGTACGCGTCAGGGGTTGCGGCGAAGATGTTTTGATGTGAAGATTCTTTACATGAAGATGACTGTGGACGGGGGCGGGCGAGCGTTCCTCACGGTGCTGGCACCGATCGCCTGGGGGACGACCTACGTCACCACGACCGAGCTGCTGCCGCCGGGGCGGCCGTTGCTCCTGGCCGCCGCCCGCGTGGTCCCGGCCGGCCTGGTGCTGCTGCTCGTCGGCGCTCGAGGCGGCCGCCGGCGTCCTCGTGGGGCGGAGTGGTGGCGGACCGCCGTGCTGGGCGCCTGCAACTTCGCCGTCTTCTTCCCGCTCCTGGTCGTGGCCGTCTACCGGCTGCCCGGTGGCGTGGCGGCGGCGGCCGGTGGCCTCCAGCCGCTGGCGGTCGCGGCCCTGACCGCGGTGGTCACCGGCGTCCGCCCCACCCGCCGCCAGCTCGGCGTGGGGGTGGTGGCGGCCGTCGGCGTCGGCCTCGTGGTCCTGCGGCCGGGCGCCGGCC
>DATAGR010000492.1:0-2602 GCA_036263575.1 Aquihabitans sp.
GTCCGAGTCGGAGACCTTCCCGCCTCGCGCCGGCGACGAGGCGGCGATCCGCATCGGCGCCAACGACTCCCTGGCCAACGGGTTCACCGCCGGTGCGTACCCCGGCGTGGGCAACCGCAACCTGGTCACCGACGGCCACTTCGTCTCGATCGGGCTCACCGCCTCCTGAGGCGCCGCGGACGCCCGCAGGAGGCCGGCCGCTGGCACCGAGCGTGACACGCAGCCGCATCGGCATGTCGACTACGCCAGCAGGAGCTCGCCGGTGTAGACGTTGCGGCCGCCGCTCGACGCGAGGACGCCCAGCACCAGGCGGATCTCCACGCAGGTGCCGTCGCGTCGCAGCGCCGGCAACGGCAGCGGCGCCCCGAACAGGCGAGGGGCCCCGGTCGCGACGACTCGAGCGAAGCCCGCCAGGTGCTGCTCACGGAGCTCTGGCGGGATGATGGTGGTGAGCCGTTGCCCGACGAGGGTGGCATCCCAGCCGAGGATGTCGAGTGCGGCGGGGCTGACGTAGACGATCCGGTTGGTGTCGTCCGCCACCACGGTCGCCAGGGACGCATCGTCGAGGACGTCGACCGGGGCATGAGGTGCGTCGACGGGGATCGGCTCGCCGCGTTCTGGCCTGGTCCACGGGGTGGGTGACCCGCCACTCGCCTGGGTGGCGATCTCGGTGAGGAACCAGTAGCGGCACAGGCCGACCTCGGGCAGCGGCGGCGGCACGAGGACGCGGCCATCGCGTGCGAGCTCGTCGCCGAGTCCGATGATGGCGAGGCGGTCGAGCGCCGCGATCGCAGCGTCGGAGGGCAGGTCCACATCGACGACGTCGGTCGAGCCCTCCTCGTCTGCCGTGAGCAGAGCTTCAAGGACCGGGCCGATGTCGAGCGGTGGAACCCGCCACCCCTGGGGGAGCTGCTCGGCCAGGCTGCCGGTGAGCGCCATGAGGGCCATCTCCCGGAGCACGGCCTCGCCGTACTCGAGCGTCGCCGGCAGCAGGTGCATCGGTGGCTGCAGCAGGTGGACGGTCACGGTGGGCCCGTCGGGCGATCGCTCGTGACGACCGAACACCACGCGGGCGGGTCGCTCGCCCACCTCGAACCAGACGGTCTTCGTGCCGCTCCCGTAGTCGACGCCCCAGGCGGAAGCGAGCGAGTCGACCATCCTGAGCCCGCGGCCGGTGCGGCCCTGCGGGCCGTAGTCGCGGGGGAGAGGGCGGACCGGTGATCCGTCGGTCACCTCGATGCGCGCCCACTCGTCGGTCACCACGATGCGCACGGTGACGCGGGTGCCGGCGTGCAGCACGGCGTTCGTGACCACCTCGCTGGTGAGCAGGAGGCAGATGTCGCTCTCGCCGAAGCTCGTCGGGAGGGCGTCCTCGACGAACGCACGTGCACGTCCGGGGCTCGCCAACTCGGGATCGACCTCGATCGCTGCTGACCTCGACATCCGGCCCCCTCCAGTTCTGACACAACCTCCCACACGTCGTCCCGGAACGGAACACGCCCCCGCCCACGTCAGCTCGCCCAGCCGGGACCTCTCGCGTCGCCCAGGGGAGCTACGACGGCCCGAACGGATCCACCGAGCTCGGACTCGGTCATCTTCGACCGAGCGTCCAGTTCATCCGAGCGGGTGGGTCTCCGTCGCAGCGTCAACCGGCACTCGGGCGACCTCCGTACAGGAGGGGAAGCCAGCCTCCCCTGCGGTCGATCCGGGCCGCCGACGCACGAGTGTGAGAACCCCTTGAGCGACGTCGACGGTCAACGACCACACGATCCCCCGGACGGGCCGCGCGCGGCGGCGTTCACCCGGTCCTACCAGGAGCACCGCCCGGCCATGGTGCGCATGGTGATCGGCCTCATGCCCCGAGATGACGCGGAACACGTCGTCCACGACGTCTTCCTCGACCACTGGGTGCATCCGCACCGCTACGACCCCGCACGCGGATCGCTACGGACCTACCTCATGGTCAGGACACGGTCCCGCGCCGTCGACATCGCTCGCTCGAACGAACGGCGCCGCCGACGCGAGGTACCTGATCGCGCCCTCGGGCTGCGAGTCGAGGTCGATCACAACGGCAGTCGCGAGGAGCTGCGGGATGCGCTCGCCGCCCTGCCGGCCGAGGAGCGCGAGCCCATCGTGCGCGCCTTCTACACCGACGCCACGTACGCGCAGGTGGCCGACGATCTCGGGCTTCCCGAGGGCACGGTCAAGACGAGGATCCGCCGGGGCCTCGTCCGGCTCCGAGGACACCTCAGCGAGGCTCCGGCGACCTGAGCCGTCCGAACACGGGTGGACCCTTCGGGTGGTCGTCGGTCAGGCGACATCTCCCCACTGCGTCGGCGACGGATGGAGGTCGGGCATCGAGCCTCGGCTGCCTCGTCGCATGGGCGCGCGCCGCCCCATGGCGACAGCCCGTGCGCCGACGTGCTGCGGCCATCCACCCCTGCGACCGAGAAGTGACGACAACTGCCATGCGCGTGATCCTCTGCGACGACCACCCCATCGTGATCGTCTCCACGAAGCTGCTGCTGGGAGCTCATGGACACCAGGTGGTGGCCGTCGCCCACCGGCCTGAGCTGCTCCGGTCGAGCGTCGACCGCCACGA
>DATAGR010000493.1:0-2676 GCA_036263575.1 Aquihabitans sp.
TGCGGCATCGAGGCCGACCAGCCGGTCGTGGTCGACCTGGCCGAGGCACGGGCCATGCGCCTCCTCGGCGAAGCCGGGCTGGCCCCACCGCTGCGCCACCGACCGCACGCCGGCCGGGCCGGGCACGCCGTCTGAGGTGTCGAGGTGGGCCGGCAGCTGCGACGATGGCGGGGTGGCCGCACCGCTCACCTACGAGGCCCTGGCGGCGGCCGGTCGCGCCGCCGGCCTCGACGTCGTGGGCGCCTGCTCGGCGGCACCGTTCGACGACACCCGTCGGGTCCTCGAGGAGCGGCGCGCTGCCGGCCTGAGCGGCACGATGCAGTTCACCTACCGGAACCCGGCCCGCTCGACGGACCCGTCGGTGAGCCTGCCGGGGGCGCAGACGCTGCTGGTCGGTGCCGCGTCCTACCACCGCGAGCCGCCGGCGGCGCCGGAGGGCGCCGGGCCCGTGGGGCGGGTGGCCCGCTACGTCTGGGCCGACGACCAGGCCCGCCTCCTCGCCGGCCTGGAGGCGATGGCCGAGCTCGTCCGGGGCGCCGGCCACCGGGCGCTGGTCCTGTCCGACCAGAACCACCTCGTCGACCGGGCGGTGGCGCACCGGGCCGGGCTCGGGTGGTTCGGCAAGAGCGCCAACCTGCTGCTGCCGGGCCACGGCAGCTGGTTCGTCCTCGGGCAGGTCCTCACCGACGCCGGCCCCACCGACATCGCCGGCCTGCCGGCGGACGCGGAGCCCGTCGCCGACGGGTGCGGCACGTGCGATCGCTGCCTGCACGCCTGCCCGACCGGCGCCATCGTCGCCCCCGGCGTGGTCGACGCCAGACGATGCCTCTCGTGGTCCCTGCAGACCACCGGGTCGTTCCCCCGGGAGCACCGCGAGGTGCTCGGGGACCGCATCTACGGGTGCGACGACTGCCAGGAGGTGTGCCCGCCGAACCGGGTCGAGGTCCGCCGGGCGGCGCCGACCGGCCGGGGCGCCACCGTCCCGGCGGGCTGGTCCGACGAGGCGTGGGTCCCGGTCCTCGAGCTGCTCGCCACCCCCGACGACGAGCTGCTCCGCCGTCGCGGTCGGTGGTACATCGCCCGGCGCGATCCCGCCCACCTGCGTCGCAACGCCCTCGTCGTGCTCGGCAACGTCGGCGACGGCTCCGATCCGGCGGTGCGGGGCGCCCTGGCCGGCGCCCTCGCCCACCCGGCGCCCGTCGTCCGGGCCCACGCCGTGTGGGCGGCGCGCCGCCTCGGCTGCGACGATCTGCTGGCGGCCGTCGTCGACGACCCCGATCCCGACGTCCAGGCCGAGCGCGCCGCGCCCGTGGCCCGCCGTCCCCTCCCCACGTCTCGAGCGTCGTGAAGCACCTCCTCGTCACCAACGACTTCCCGCCCAAGATCGGCGGCATCCAGTCGTACCTGTGGGAGCTCTGGCGCCGCCTCCCGGCCGACCAGGTCACGGTGCTGACCACGCCCCATGCCGACAGCGCGGCCTTCGACGCCGCCGCCGAGCTCCGCATCGAGCGCACCGACGAGCGGGTGCTGTTGCCCACGCCCGGGTTGCGCCGGCGGATCGACGCCCTGGCGGCCGACGTCGGCGCCGAGCTGGTCCTGCTCGATCCGGCGCTGCCGGTCGGCAACCTCGGCCCGTCGCTGGAGCGGCCCTACGGGGTGATCCTCCACGGCGCCGAGATCACCGTGCCGGGGCGGGTGCCGGGGGCGCGGCAGGCCCTGGCCCGGGTGCTGCGGGGCGCGTCGCTGGTGGTGGCGGCCGGTGGGTACCCGGCCGACGAGGCCGAGCGGGCCGCGGCGCGGGGCCTGCCCGTCGTGGTGGTGCCCCCGGGGGTCGACGTCGACCGCTTCCGCCCGCTCGGCGCCGACGGCCGGGCCGAGGCCCGCCGCCGCTTCGGCGCCCGCCCGGGGTCGACCCTCGTCGTGTCCGTCAGCCGCCTGGTGCCGCGCAAGGGGATGGACGTCCTGATCCGCGCCGCGGCCCACCTCGCCCCCGAGCACCCCGAGCTCGAGGTCCTCATCGGCGGGACCGGCCGGGACCAGCGCCGCCTCCAGAAGCTGGTGGCCTCGACGCGGGCGCCCGTCCGCCTGCTCGGGCGCGTCGACGACGCCGACCTGCCGGCGCTCTACGGCACCGCCGACGTCTTCACCATGGCGTGCCGGAACCGCTGGGCCGGCCTCGAGCAGGAGGGCTTCGGCATCGTCTTCCTCGAGGCGGCGGCCTGCGGCGTGCCGCAGGTGGCCGGGGCCAGCGGCGGGGCCGCCGAGGCCGTCGAGCACGGCGCCACCGGCCTGGTGGTGCGCAACCCCACGTCCGTCGACGAGCTGGTCGACGCGCTGCGGACGTTGCTCGCCGACCCGTTGCTCCGGGCCCGCATGGGCGACGCCGGCCGGAGGCGCGCCGAGCGCTCGTTCGCCTACGACGTGCTGGCCGCCCGCCTCGGCGCCGCCCTCGACGGGCACCCGACGTCGTGACCGCCGAGCCGCCGCCCGCCGAGCCGCCACCCGACGTCGCCACCCCGACCCCGGCCGACCCGTCCACCGGCGCCGACCCGTCCACCGGCGCCGGCACGGGTACCGGGTCCGGCGCGGCGGCGCTGCGCGACCAGGAGGGCCTCGGCACCATCCGGCTCGACCTCGTCGGCACCGTCGCCTTCGTGGCCGTCACCGTGCTGGCAT
>DATAGR010000494.1:0-6498 GCA_036263575.1 Aquihabitans sp.
GCGCGCCGGCCGGCCGGGAGGGCGCCGAGCACGAGCTCGACGGCGCCCTGCTCTTCCTCGCATCCGACGCCAGCACCTACGTGGTGGGCCAGACCCTCGCGGTCGACGGCGGCTGGACCGCCATCTGACGCCTCATCCGACCCGCCGTCCGGCGATCAGAGGTCGGCGAGGAACGCCAGCACGGCGTCGGCGAAGCGGTCGGGCGCCTCGAGCATCGGGTAGTGGCCGACGCCGTCGAGGGTGACCAGGCCCGTGCCCGGGCGGGTGGCGACGAGGCGCTCGGCCATGG
Organism: Aquihabitans sp.; assembly: GCA_036263575.1. GTDB lineage: Bacteria > Actinomycetota > Acidimicrobiia > Acidimicrobiales > Iamiaceae > Aquihabitans. Next base: position 290 of record DATAGR010000494.1, read on the forward strand.
CGTGCACCGCGACGGGGTCGCGGTCGCCCCACACCACCCCGATCGGCGACGGGTGCTCCTCGATCGCGCCGGTGAAGCGGCGCTCCTCGGCGCGACGGTCCTCGATGTAGCGGATGGTCCGCGGCAGCAGCGAGAGGCCCCCCGACCGGCCGGCGAGGAGGGCGAGCGCCTCGAGCTCCACGGCCTCGACGCTCCCCGGGTCGGCGAAGGTGCCGGCGAGCCCGGCCCTGAACGACTCGCCGCCGTCGGAGCCGATGAGCTCGTTGCGCTCGTCGGGCAACCCCAGGAGCAGCTCCTGGCCGGTGGTGAGCTGGACCAGGTCCATGTAGATGGAGCCGTTGGTCAGGACCCGCCGGTCGACCGCGAACGAGAGCGTGCCCTCCAGCGATCGGGCCAGCAGCTCGCCGCCGACGGAGTCGCCGAGGTCGTGGGTCACGAGGTCGACGTGGCTCAGCCCGAGGTGGCCGGCCACCGCGGCGACGGCGTCGGCGTAGCTGCGCAGGCCGTAGCGGTGGTCGGGCTTGTCGGAGAGCCCGAAGCCGGGCAGGTCGAGCACGACCACGTCGCGCTCCTCGCGCAACCGGTCGAGCACGAGCCGCCAGTCGAACGAGCACGTCGGGAAGCCGTGCAGCACCAGCAGCGGGTGGTGGTCGCCGTCCCGCTCGGCGGGGAACCGGCGGCACCAGACCTCGAGGTCGCCGACCGGCACGCGCTCGCCGCCCTCCTCCCACGCCGCGACCAGCTCGGCGGCCGTCGCGCCGTCAACCACGCTCGCCACCCCCGGACCCGGCGGCGGACGGCAGGACCACCGCCTGGGCCACCAGCACCTCGCCGTGACGGGTGGTGATGCAGGGCGAGCCGTGCAGCTCGTAGCCGTCGGCGAGCGCGTCGCTCACCCGCTGGCAGAACGCCTCGTCGTCGATGCCGGTGAGGAGCCGGTAGCGGAGCCGGGCACCGTCGGCGCCGGCCTCGGCGGGATCGGTCACGTGAACTCGCGCAGCAGGTCGCGGGTCGCCGTGGCCACCGGTTCGTCGGCGTTGAACTCGACGGCCACGAAGTCGGTGACGCCGGCGTCGCGCATGCGCCCGATCCCGGCCCGCACCTGCGAGGCGGTCCCGATGAGGGCGACGTCCTCCGGTCCGGCCGCCCCCTCCCGGTCGAGCATGGCCCGGTAGGACGGCAGGATCCCGTACACCTGGAACACCTTGGCGGCCTTGGCCTTCACCGCGTCGGCGTCGTCGGTGACGGCCACCGGCAGGGCGCCGACGACCCGCATGTCGCCGGTGCCGGCGGCCTCGGCCGCAGCCGTGATGGTGGGCACGGTGTGCTCGGCCAGCGTCCGCGGCCCGGTCATCCACGTGACGGTGCCGGCGGTGCGCTCGGCGGCGAGCTGGAGCATCTTGGGGCCGAGCGCCGCCACCAGGACCGGCACGGTGCTGGCGCCGGGCACGGACAGGCCCACCTTGGCGGTCAGGGTCTCACCCTCGAAGTCGGCCGCCTCCCCGGACAGCAACGGCACCAGCGCCGACAGGTACTCGCGCATGTGCCGCACCGGCTTGTCGAACGAGTAGCCGAACATGCCCTCGATCACGAGCTGGTGCGACAGGCCGATGCCCAGCGTCAGCCGGCCCCCGCTCGCCGCCGAGGCGGTGAGGGCCTGGCCGGCCAGCGCGGCGGGGTGCCGGGGGTACGTCGGCACCACGGCGGTGCCCAGCTCGATGCGGGGGACCGAGTGGCCGATGAGCGTGTGGGCGCACAGCGCGTCGACGCCGAAGATCTGGGGCAGCCAGAGGGAGTCGAACCCCTCCGACTCGACGGTCCGGGCCAGCGCGAGCAGGTCGTCGAGCGAGCCGTCGCCGGCGAAGATGCCGATCCGCATGTGGGAGGTCCTCCGAGGGGGTGGGCGGTTCCGCCGGCGCGGACCCTACCCGGCGGCTCCGCGGTCCTCCGGGAGCCCGAGGGTTCTCCGGCGGCCGGGCGGCGGACAGGACCCCGCCCATGGATGCCGAGCCCACCGTGCGCCACGACGACGAGCGCCAGCGCTACGAGGTCCTGCTCGACGGCGAGGTCGTCGGGTTCGCCGACCACCACCCGCTGGGCGACGGCGTGGAGGTGTTCCCCCACACGGTGGTCGATCCCGCCCACGAGGGCAAGGGCCTGGCCGGGGTGCTGGTGCGCCACGCCCTCGACGACGTCCGGGCCCGCGGGGTGCGGGTCGTGCCGAGCTGCTGGTACGTGGCCCGCTGGATCGATCGCAACCCGGCGTACCGGGACCTGCTCGCCGACCGGGCCTGAGGGCGGCCGGTCAGCCGGTGTACGTCGGGTCGCCGGGCACGGGGCGGGCGCCCTCGGCCGGGCCGACACCAGGGAGGCCGCGTCCCGCCGGCGCCGTCGTCGACGTCGTGGTGGGCGTCGTGGTGGGCGGCGTGGGACCGGGCGGCGGGGTGCTGCACGCGCCGGGCCCCGGGAGCTCGCCCACGCCGATGCGGTACGAGCGAGAGGTCGTGGCGACCGCGTCGACGTCGAAGGTGTCGATGACCCGGAAGTCGACGGTCGCCTCGGCAGGCGTGAACGTCACGACGCCGTAGCCCTGGTTGAGCAGGTCGATGGCGCCGACGTGGGGGTTGATGCCGAGGAAGGCCGCCTCGAGGCCGTGGATCGCCTCCTCGGCCGCCTCCTTCGGGAGGCCGGGGAAGTACTGGGCCCGGGGGTCGGGGTCGGCGGTGAGCGAGCCGCAGGTGAACTCGCGCGCCACCACGGGCGAGCCCTCGAGGTCGTCGTAGTCGGGGCGCAGGCCGGTCTCGAACCAGATGTGGGTGTGACCCGACGTGACGACGACGTTCTCGACGCAGTTGTCGGCGAGGAGGTCCATGAGCTCGCGCCGCTCGGCCCAGTAGCCGTCCCACTGCTCGGTCGACAGGTACTTGCCGCCGTTGGGGTGGAAGTCGGGCGGCGGGTCGGCCCGGACCGCCGGGGTGTCGTAGTCCTCGAGCCGCAGGGCGACGAACGGGTAGCCGTGGCCGATGTGGCGCCAGGTGAACCCGTCGGCCAGGAGCCGGTCGACGAGCCACGCCTTCTGCTCGGCGCCCAGGCACGTCCGCTGCGGGTCGAAGATGGCCGCGCCGCTCGGGAGCGCGGTGTCGGTGGTGGGCAGCAGCGTGGTGTCGTCGTTGCTCCCGATGTACGGGTCACGCCGGCTGCGCACGTCGAGCATCGTCACGTCCACGAGGTCACCCCACTCGATCTCCCGGTGGATCCGCCCGGGGTCGTCGGCCCGGCGCACCACCGGCTGGAAGTCGAACCACGCCTGGCGGGCGGCGGCGAAGCGCACGGGCTCCATGGTGCGGTCGACGCCGTTGACGAACTCGCCGTCGTCCCACACCACCACCATCGGGAGGGCGGCGTGGAGGTCCTGGAGGTACGGGTTGGCCTTGAACCGCTTGTAGACGGCCCGGTAGTCGTCGAGCGTGACCGTGCCACCGTCGCTGACGTACACGTAGTCGCCGTAGTGCACGACGAAGTCGAGGTCCTCGGCGGCCATGGCCGCGTGGGCGACGTAGAGGCTGTCGTTGATCTGCTGGCACGAGCAGAACGCGAACCGCAGGCGGTCCGGCGACGAGCCCTCGGCCGGTGCCGTCCGCAGCCGTCCGATCCGGCTGACGTGGCCGGCGTAGGCGAAGCGGTAGTGGTACCAGCCATCCGCACCCAGGCCGGCGACCTCGACGTGCACGGTGTGGTCCCCCGCCGCCAACGCGTCGACGGTGCCCGACGCCAGGATCGTGGCGAACGAGGCGTCGGCCGCGACCTCCCAGGTGACCGGCACGCCGGCGCCCGGGTCGGCCGCCGGGTCGACCCGGGTCCAGATCACGCTCCCGTCCGGACGGGGGTCACCCGAGGCGATCCCGTGCGGGAAGGCGGGGTCGATCGGCGTCGCCGCGGCGGCCGCCGCCTCGAGGTCGATCCACCGGGGGTGCAGCGCGGCGGCGGCCCCTCCGGCGCCGAGCAGCGCCAGGAACGCCCGCCGGTTCATGCTCATCCCGCGCGTCGTCGAGGTCTCGCTGTCTCCCACCACGTGCTCCCCGTGCCCGCCGGGCGGCGGGCTCCCGGCGTCATCCTGCCACGGGCCCTGCTGGGGCCGCCGCCGCCGAGCGGGCGTGCCTATCGTGACCCGCGCCCACCGAGCACGGAGCGAGCCCATGCAGGTCCCACTCACCATCCGCGACTTCCTCGACCGGGCCGAGGCCGTGTACCCCGAGCGCATCGGCGTGGTCGACGAACCCGACCAGCCGGCGCCGTCCTGGGGCGAGCTCACCTACGCCGAGGTCGCGGCGCGTGCCCGGGCGCTCGCCGTCGCCCTCGACCGGATGGGCGTGCCACCGGGCGGCCGGGTGGCGGTGGTCTCGCACAACGCGGCCCGCCTCCTCACCGCCTTCTTCGGCGTGAGCGGGTGGGGCCGCGTCCTCGTGCCAGTGAACTTCCGCCTGGCCGCCGAGGAGGTGCGCTACATCGTCGAGCACTCCGGCGCCTCCGTGCTGCTCGTCGACCCCGAGCTCGACGACGCCCTCGCCGACGTGACGGCCCAGCACCGTGCCGTGATCGGCGAGGCGTCGGACCGCGACCTGTTCGGCACCGACGGGTCGCTCGCCGGCCTCGAGCCGGCGAGGTGGGCGCACGACGAGTCGGCCACGGCCGTCATCAACTACACGAGCGGCACCACGGCGCGCCCCAAGGGCGTGCAGCAGACCCACCGCTCCCTCTGGCTCAACGCCACCACGTTCGGCTGGCACACCGGCATCAGCGATCGCGACGTCTTCCTGCACACGCTGCCGATGTTCCACTGCAACGGCTGGGGCATGCCCTACGCCACCACCGGCATGGGCGTCCGCCAGGTGGTCATCCGCAAGATCGACGGCGCCGAGGTCCTCCGGCGGGTCGACGAGCACGGCGTGACCGCCCTCTGCGGCGCACCGGCGGTCGTCAACATGGTGCTCGACGCCGCCGCCACGTGGGACGGCCCCATCCCGGGCGCCGGCCGCACCCGCATCGTCGTCGCCGGCGCCCCGCCGCCGTCGCGCACCATCGAGCGGGTCGAGGCCGAGCTCGGCTGGGAGTTCATCCAGATCTACGGCCTCACCGAGACGGCACCGCTCCTGACGATCAACCGCGGCCGCGCCGAGTGGGACGACCTCGGGCCGGCCGAGCGGGCCCGCAAGCTGATGCGCGCCGGCGCCCCGGCCATCGGGATCCAGGTGGCCGTGGACGCCGAGGGCGAGGTCCTGGCACGGGGCAACCACGTGCTGGAGGGGTACTGGGAGCAGCCCGAGGCCACCGCCGAGGCGATCGTCGACGGGTGGTTCCACACCGGCGACGGTGGTGCGATCGACGACGAGGGCTACCTCGCCATCTCCGACCGCAAGAAGGACGTGATCATCTCCGGCGGCGAGAACGTGTCGTCGATCGAGGCCGAGGATGCCCTCTTCTCCCACCCGGCGGTCGCCGAGGTCGCGGTGATCGGCGTCCCCGACGAGCGCTGGGGCGAGCTGATCCTCGCCCTCGTCGTGCTGGCCCCCGGCGCCGAGGCCACCGAGGACGAGCTGCGCGACCACTGCCGCACCCGCCTCGCCGGCTACAAGGTCCCGAAGCGGATCGAGTTCCGCGAGGAGCTGGCCCGCACCGCCACCGGCAAGCTCCAGAAGTTCAAGTTGCGGGCCCCGTACTGGGAGGGGCGCGACCGGCAGGTGAACTGACCGGGGCGGCGGGCCGGTCAGTTGACGGGTCGGTCGGCCGGCGAGGCGCAGGGCTACGGTCCGACGCATGCGCTTCGGGATCGCCTTCGCCAACTCCGGACCCCTCGCCGAGGGGCCCACCGCCGCCGGCTGCATGCGGGCCGTCGAGGCCGCCGGCTTCGACTCGGTCTGGACCGTCGAGCACGTGCTCGTGCCCGTCGACTACGAGTCGACGTACCCCTACGCCCGCAGCGGCCGCATGCCCGGCGGCGAGACGTCGGCCATCCCGGACCCGCTGATCTGGCTCGCCTACGTCGCCGCCGTCACCGACCGCCTGCTGCTCGGCACCGGCATCCTCATCCTCCCCCAGCGCAACCCGGCGATCGCCGCCAAGGAGGCCGCCAGCCTCGACCGGCTCTCCGGCGGGCGCCTCCGCCTGGGCATCGGCGTCGGGTGGCTCGAGGAGGAGTTCGACGCCCTGGG
>DATAGR010000495.1:0-4638 GCA_036263575.1 Aquihabitans sp.
CACCGGGCGGCGCGCGCCGTCGGGGCGAGGCTCGTGTTCGTCGTGCACGACCACCAGCACCACACCCGCACGAGCGGCACGCACCTGGGCCTGCGCCGGCAGGTGCGCCGCGCCGACGTGCTGCTCGCCCACTCGCGGTTCGTCGCCGACCGGGTGGCGGCGCGGTTCGGGCGTCGACCAGCGCTCATGCCGCAGCCGGTCCCGGTGGCCATGGTGCGCCTCCCCGCGCCGTCGACGCCGGTGCTGCCAGAACCGGAAGGCCGCCGGGCGCTGCACTTCGGGGTGCTGTCCCGCCGCTCCACCAAGGGCACCGACATCGCCGTGGCCGTCGCCGAGGGCGGCGTGCCCGGCTGGGAGTTCGCGTTCCTCGGCGTGCAGGCTCCGGACGTCCCCGGGGCGCGATCGGTCGATCGGTTCCTCGACGCCGACGAGATGGTCGACGCGGTGCGCTCGTCGACCGCTTCGCTCCTGCCGTACCGCATGGCGTCGCAGAGCGGAGCCGTGGTCCTGGCGCAGGCGCTCGGCTCCGTCCCGATCGCGTGTCGGGTGGGCGGCCTGGGCGAACAGATCGACCACGGGCGCACCGGGCTGCTCCTCGAGCCGTCGGCGACCCCGGCGAGGTGGGCGAGGTCGCTCCAGGACCTCGACGACGGCGGCGCTGCCGAGCTCGCGGCGGCGGCGCACCGGTCGGTGTGGGCCCAGCACGAGCGCTTCGCGGTCGAGGCGGCGCGCGTGGTGGCGCCGTGACCGTCCGGCCGCCGATCCGCTTCCACGCGATCTACGTCTCGCTCGGCGACGCCGTGTTCCTCGAGCCATCGATCCGGTCGATCTACGACCACGTCGACGGCATCACCATCACGACCACCTACGACCGGGACTGGGCGGGCCGGCCCCGGACGCCCGACGAGCTGGTGGCCGGCGTGCTCGGCCGGGCGTTCGACCCGGACCGCAAGATCGAGCTGCTGGTGGGCGCCCAGAGCAACGAGGCCCGGAGCCGCAACCGCGTCATGGACCTGGTCGCCCCACGCGGCGGCGCCGGCGACGTGGCCGCCCAGGGCGCCTACGACATCGCTCCCGAGCCGCCCGACTACTTCCTCGTGGTCGACCCGGACGAGGTCTGGACGGGCGAGGACCTCGAGCGCCTTCGAGCCTTCGTCGCCCGGGACCGCCTCCCGTGCTACCGCGCCGGGGCCCACCGCTACTTCAAGCGCTGGCGCTACCGGATCGAGGGCCTCGAGTGGTCCACCGTCGCCATCCGGGCCGACGTGCGCTTCCACGACCTCCGCAACATCCGGTACCCGCTGTGGCGACGGACGGGGTCGCGCGTGCCGGTCCTGCCCTCCTCGCTGCGCCAGCGGATCCGACGGTGCGCCGACGTGCCCGCCGACGTCGCCGTCTTCCACCACGGGAGCTACGTCGGCCCCCGGGACCGCATCGCGGCGAAGCTGCGGTCGTTCGGTCACGCCCACCAGGTGCAGCCGGGCTGGATGGAGGAGGTCTGGGACCTCTGGACCCCGGAGATGCGCGACCTGAACCCCGCGTGGCCGGAGCTCTACCCCGCGGCCCGGCGCATCGACATCGACGAGCTGCCACCGGCCGTGCGCGCGCACCGCTGGCCGCCCGAGTTCCTCGACGACGGCGCCGGATCCGAGCAGACCTGAAGCCGTCCGGGCGACTACGAGGGTGGCACCGTCGGGGGGAGGGGGACGGTCGCTGCGACCGGTGGCCCGGCCGCTTCCCGCCGTGCCGCCCGCCACGCGAGGGCCACGACGGCGGCCGCCGCCCAGTAGCCGATCCCCGCCCCCAGCGCCGCGCCGCGCAGGCCGAGCCGGGGGATGAGCACGAGGTCCGCGGCGACCATGAGCACGAGGCCGACCACCGTGCTCGCGCCACGCGCTCGGGCGTCGCCCCGGCCGACGACGTCGGCGGCCAGGAGCTTCCACGTCCCCAGGCCGAACGAGGCGATCACCAGGAGCAGCATCGGCCGGGCCGCCGGCTCGAACGCGTCGCCGAAGAGGAGGTCGACGGCGAAGGGCGCGGCCACGACGAGCGCGACGCCGGCGACCAGTTGGGCGAGCAGGGCGAGGCCGATCAGCCGCGAGGTGGCACGCGGCGGCTCGCCGGAGGCGGCCATCGGGAGGACGACCTGGGCGGCGCCGTCGGGGATCACCCACATCAGCTCGGCGAGGGCGAGGGCGACGGCGTAGTGGCCGGCGTCCTCGCGACCGAGGAGGGCGGCGACGAGGACGATGTCGGCGCGCAGGCTGGCCATGACCATGATCTCGCCGAGCGCGGCCGGCCACCCGAACCGCACCCCGGCGCGGTGCGCGAGGCGCACGTCGGAGACCTCGGGGCGGGGGAGGCGGTGGTAGACCGCCAGGCACAGGGCCGCGATGCAGAGCTGCCCCGCCGCCGCCGCTGCGGTGACCGTGGCCGGGCCGGCGACGTCGAGGGCGCCGAGGGTCGCGAGGAGGCCGAGGTAGCCGCCGGCCCCTGCGGACGTGGCCAGCGCGATGCGACGCATCTGGCGCCGGCCGTTCAGGATGCCGAGGACGATCAGCGAGGTCGCCGTCGCCGTCACGAGCCCCCCGGCGGCGAGGACCTCCGGGGCCGTGGCGAGGTCCAGCGCCACGAGGGCGGGCGCCGCCGCCACCGCGCCGACGACGCCGAGCGTGACGACCACCGTGACGTGCCTGGCGATGACGGCCCGGACCGGGGCGGTGCTGGCGGGGTCGGCGACCTGGCGCACGACCCAGAACTGGAGGCCGCCGGTGGCGATGGCGGCGAGCACGGTGGCGACCGCCACGAGCACGGCGTACTGGCCCCGACCGGCCGGGCCGAGGAGGTGCGCGGCGACGACGCCCGCCGCCGCGCCGCCGAAGCGCGCGCCGAGGGTCCCGACGGTGGACCAGCCGACGTGGCCGATGGTGGCTCGCGCCGATGCCGTCGAGGTGGGGCCGGCGGTCGCGCTGCGGTCGACGGAGGCGGTCACCGGCGATGCCGTCCGGGGTGGGTCGAGGCGCGCTCCATCGTTCCCATCCATCGGTACGGTACGGCGCCCCGTGAGCGGGGCCCGGGACGCCCGGCGGAGCGCCGCCTCAGACGGGGAGCGGGCGGGCGTCGGTGGCCGGTTCGCGGACCTCTGCGACCGGGTTGCCCTGCGTGATGTCGAGCATCCGCTGGAGGGCGACCTTGGCCCATTCCGTGGTCTCCGGGTCGACCGTGATCCGGTTGAGGATCCGGCCCTCGACGAGGTTGTCGAGGATCCAGGCCAGGTGCGGGCCGTCGATGCGGAACATGGTCGAGCACGGGCAGACGAGCGGGTCGAGCGACACGATCGTGTGCTCGGGGTGCTCGGCCGCCAGCCGGTTCACGAGGTGGATCTCGGTGCCGATCGCCAAGGTGGAGCCGGCGGGCGCGGCCTCGACGGCCCGGATGATGAAGTCGGTGGAGCCGACCTGGTCGGCGAGCTCGCAGACCTCGTGGGAGCACTCGGGGTGGGCGACGACGATGCCGTCGGGGTGTTCGGCCCGGAAGGCGGCGATGTGCCCCGGCGTGAAGCGCTGGTGCACCGAGCAGTGGCCCTTCCAGAGCAGGAAGGTGGCAGCCTCGCAATCGGCCTCCGCGAGGCCGCCGAGCTCGAGGCGGGGGTTCCACACCCGCATGTCGTCGTGGCCGTAGCCCATCGAGAAGCCGGTGTTGCGGCCGAGGTGCTGGTCCGGGAAGAAGAGGACCTTGTCGCCCTGGGTGAAGGCCCACTCGAGGATCTCGCGGGCGTTGGTGGAGGTGCACACCGCGCCGCCGTGGCGGCCCACGAAGGCCTTCAGCGCGGCGGACGAGTTCATGTAGGTGATCGGCACCAGGCGGTCGGTGTCGATGACCTCGCCGAGCGCCTCCCAGGCCTCGGTGACCTCGTCGATGTCGGCCATGTCCGCCATGGAGCAGCCGGCGTTCAGGTCGGGGAGGACCACGGCCTGGTGGTCGGCGGTCAGGACGTCGGCCGACTCGGCCATGAAGTGCACGCCGCAGAACACGATGTAGTCGGCGTCGGGCCGCTCCTGGGCCAACACGGACAGGCGGTAGGAGTCACCGCGGGCGTCGGCCCACTTCATGACCTCGTCGCGCTGGTAGTGGTGGCCGAGGATGAAGAGGCGGTCGCCGAGGGCCGCCTTGGCGGAGGCGATGATCTCGTCGAGCTCGTCGGGGGACGCGTCGCGGTAGCGCTCGGGGAGCGGCGTCTGGAGCCTGAGCATGTGGTGGACCTCCGTGGGGGGATCCCGCTGGTGACCGGTGGGGGCAGCCTGGTCGCCACGCCACGGGGATGTCGGTCACGGGATCGGACAAGGGGTGCCGGAGACCAGGCCGGCGCTGCGCAGCATACGGGGCTGCACTCGTTGCAACCGCCACGTCGCGGGCGATGTTCCCGTCCGGGCCGCGTCCGGGCGCACCGCGACGCGTCCCCGATCCGGCAACCTGGGGTGGTGGTCCAACGCCCGCCCGCCGGCTCCATCCCCGACACCCCCGGTTCGTACCAGTTCAAGGACGCCCACGGCCGCGTGATCTACGTCGGCAAGGCGAAGTCGCTGCGCGCCCGCCTGTCGAACTACTTCCAGGCCAACCTGCCGGCCCGGACCGCCC
>DATAGR010000496.1:0-4793 GCA_036263575.1 Aquihabitans sp.
TCGTGGCCGGCACCAGCAGCGTGCGGACGATGGTGGCGTCGACCAGCACGGCGATGGCGAGGCCGACCCCGAGCTGCTTGATGGCCAGCACCTCGCCGGCGGCGAAGCCGGCGAACACCACCACGATCAGGAACGCCGCCGAGGTGATGATCCGCCCGCTGCGCTGCAGCCCGACGGCGACGGCGAGGTCGTTGTCGCCGGTCTCGTCGTGGACCTCCTTGATGCGGGACAGCAGGAACACCTCGTAGTCCATGGACAGGCCGAAGGCGAAGATCAGGATCAGCACCGGCATCCACAGATCCAGCGCGCCCACCGAGTCGAACCCGAGCACGCCCGACAGGTGGCCGTCCTGGAAGACCCATGCCAGGGCGCCGAAGCTGGCCCCGAGGCTGAGGATGTTCATGGCGATCGCCTTGATCGGGACCACCACGGACCCGGTCATGAGGAAGAGCAGCACCAGGGTCGACGCGATCACCAGTGCGGCGGCGTAGGGCAGCCGCTCGGCCAACCGGTCCTCGATGTCGACCAGCTCGGAGGCGATGCCCCCGACCTCGGTGTCGAACGGGGTCGGCATCGCCCGGAGCTGGCCCACGAGCACCGTCGCCGCCTCGCCCTGTGACGTGCCCGTGGGGGTCACGTCGACCACCGTGGTGCCGGCGGGCGTCCCCGGCCGCACGGCGGTGCCGGCGACATCCGGCAGCGCATCGACCGCATCGGTCCACTCGGCGACGGCCGGGTCGGTGCCGTCGACGTCGGCGACGACCGTGACCGGATCGGTGCCGCGGGCGGGGAACCGCTCGGCCAACGTCAGCGCCACCTCCCGGACCTCCGACGACCGGGGCAGCGCCCGAGCGTCGCCGATCTCGAAGCGAGCGCCGAGGAACGGCGTGCCCAGCAGCACCAGGAGGGCGACCGCGGCAGCCCCGACGAGGACCGCCCGACCCTGCACCCAGCGGGTGAGGCGGTAGAAGCGGCCCTCGACGTCGGGCGCGGGGACCGTCGGCTCGATGGAGCCGCCCACCGCCGCCAGCGTGGCGGGAAGCAGCGTGATCGCTGCGGCCATGCACAGCAGGACGACGCCGAGCCCGGCGATGCCGAAGGACGACAGCACCGGCACGCCGAACACGAACAGACCGCACATGGCGACGGCCACCGTGAGCGCCGAGAACACGACGGTGGTCCCGGCCGTGGCGACGGTGCGGGCCACGGCGTCGTGCAGGTCGAGGCCGCGGCCACGCTCCTCCCGGAACCGGTTGACCACGAGCAGGCCGTAGTCGATCCCGAGCCCGAGGCCGAGCATGTTGACGACGTTGATCGAGAAGATCGAAACGTCGCCGATCACGGTGGCGCCCACCAGGACGGCGAGCGTGGTGGCGATGCCGGCAAAGGCCACCAGCAGCGGCATGCCCGCCGCCTTCACGCCGCCGAGCAGGAACACCATGGCCAGGATCGCCACCGGCAGCGCCAGGGCCTCGCCCTTGAGGAGGTCGTGCTCGGATGCGGCGGCGAACTCCTCGCCGACGAGGACGTTGCCGCCTACGACCACCTCCGGCGCCTCCAGGTCCCGAGCGAGCTCGCTGATCCGCTCGGCGACCTCGAGCTCGGCCTCCTCGTCGAGGTCGCCGTCGATCGTGACGACGGCGAGCGCCGCCCGGCCGTCGGTCGACCGCAGGGCGTCGACCCCGGTGGTCCAGGGGTCGGCCACGCCGACGACCCCGTCGAGCTCGGCGATCCGCTCGAGGCCGGCGCCGATGGAGGCGGCGACGGCTGGATCGGCGACGTCGATCCCGTCGGCGACCACGGCGATCTCCCCGCCGGTCTCGGCGAGGGCGTCGAGGCGCTGGGCGACCCGACCCGACTCGGTGCTCGAGCCGGCCCCGAACTCGGAGGACAGCACGCTGAAGGCCGAGCTGCCGATGGTGCCGGCCACGATCACGAGGGCCAGCCAGGCCAGGACGACGGCGCGCCGGCGCCGGACCACGAACGCTCCGAGGCGGCCCATCACGCCACCGCCTCGCCGTCGAGGGCCGGCACGAAGGCGTCGACGCGGACGGTCTGGAGGACCGAGGCGACGAGCGCCCCGCTGGCGCCGAAGACGACCCACCGGGCCTCGACGTCGATGCCGATGGTCGCGCTCACCGTCCACCCGAGCGCCCACAGCGCCGCGGTGCTGAGCGACCAGGCGACGCCCCGGCGGAGGTCGCCCACCACGACGGCCTGGGCGGCCCCGACCGCGAGGCCCGACACCGCGCCCATGAGGGCGAGCGAGGGGCGGTCGACCCGGTAGGAGACGAGGGCGGCGCCGGCGGCGAGACCGACGGCCAGCCCGGCGGCGGTGGCGGCGATCCAGCGAGCGGCGATGCCCCGGCGCCGCAGGAGCGACCACTGGGCCGCCCCCAGGCCGAGGCCGGTGACGGCGCCGCCGACGAGGGCCGCCACCGGGGCGTCGACCGGGCCGGCGACGGCGTGGGCCACGAACCCGACCGGCGGGAAGGCGGCGAAGGTGAACACCCACGGCCACCACGGCCGGGCGCTCGTGTGCGGGAGAACTGCGGTGGGGTGGTGCATCGTTGGCTCCTCGATCACTTGGTCATCAAGAGGTTTGATGATCGAGATGATTAGGGCCACGTATCGTCTCGTCTGTCAAGAGGCTTGATGGTCAAGAGACATGGCGGTACGGTGCAGACGTGCCTCCCTCCGAGATCGTCAGCGTCCGTCTGCAGCTGCGGCGCTACGCCATGGAGCGCGACCGGTGGATCGGCGCGCTGTGCCGACGCCTCGGCGCCAGCCGCAGCGACTACGACGCCCTGGAGGCGCTCGACGAGCACGGCTCGATGACGGCAGGGGAGCTGGCGTCGCTGCTGTCGCTCACCTCCGGCTCGGTCACCGCGCTCGTCGGCCGCCTCGAGCAGCTCGGCTGGGCCACCCGCACCAACCACCCCGACGACCGGCGCAAGGTCGTGATCGCCCTCACCCAGGAGGCGTGGCGGCTCGGCCAAGAGGAGCTTGCCCCGTACCTGAGCGCGGTCGACGCCGCCACCCGTCGCCTCTCCGCCGCTGACCGCCGCATCGTCAGGGGCTTCCTCGACGACCTCACCGCCTCGGTCGTCGCAGCCGGCGACTGAGGGGATCCCTCCGACATCAAGGGCCTGGGTGCGACCCCGAGGTCCTGCACGCCCCCTCGGTCCAGGAAACGGCTCCGGCGGCCTCGCGCTCCCCGGTCATCCGGTGGGGACCGGCCGTGCCCGTCAGCGGTCGGAGAACTCGACCCGTACCCGCAAGCCGCCGCGCTTGAGCGGCTCGACGCTGAGCGTCGCCCCGTGGGCGTGGGCGACGGAGCGCACGATGGCCAGGCCGAGGCCGTGGCCGGTGCGGGCCGTTCGTGCGGCCTCCGCCGGGCCTCTCGCGAACGGCTCGAGGAGCGCCTCCACCTCGTCGGCGTCGATCACGTGACCGGTGTTGGCCACCTCGATCTGCCCGTCGGCCGTCGCCACCCGCACCGTGCCGCCGTCGACGTTGTGGCGCACCGCGTTCACGACGAGGTTGGTGACGAGGCTCTCCACGAGGTGGCGGTCGCCTCGCACGACCGTCGGGCGGAGGGCGGTCGACACCGACAGGCCGGCTGCGTCGATCTCGGCCGAGGCGGCGGCCACGGCGGCCGCTGCGAGCTCCCCGAGGTCGAGGTCGTCGTCCAGTGCCACGTCCCGCTCGCTGCGGGCCAGGACAAGCAGGCTGCCGACGAGCTGCTCGCTGCGGATCGCCGCGTCGCGCACCCGCCCGGCCATGGACCGCAGGTCCGGAACCGACGGGTCGGGGTCGGCGAGTGCGACGTCGACCTCGGTGCGCACGACGGCGAGCGGGGTGCGCAGCTCGTGCGAGGCGTCGGCCACGAACCGCTGCTGCGATGCGACGGCGGACGACAGCCGGTCGAGCATGGCGTCGAACGCGTCGGCCAGCTCCTTGAGCTCGTCGTCCGGGCCGGCGAGGGCGATGCGCTGGTGCAGCGAGTCGATCGACAGGCGGCGGGCGGTGGCGGTGACCTCGCCGAGGGGGCGCAGGGCTCGACCGGCGACCACCCAACCCGCCAGCACCGCCGTGGTGCACACGCCGACCAGCGCCAGTGCCGAGTAGGCGAGGAGGGACCGGAGGCGACGAGCCCGCTCCGCGGCCACGAACTGCAGCGGATCCTCGCCGTCGATGGCCACCGACACCTCGTCATCGCCAGGGGGCGCGGCGGAGGGCACCGGGTCGTCGGCGTCGTCGGCGCACGGCTCGGCGCCCAGTGCCTCGGCCTCCCGGGCGGCGTCGGCCTCTGCGCCGGCGGCCGGTGATCCCATGGTCGTCGAGATGCACACCTCGCCCGGCCCCGCCAGGCTGCGCGCCGTCAGCACGTAGTTCAGGCCGAGCACCGCGGTCCCCGCCACGGCCGCGGCGGCGCCCACGAACATCGCGATGCGGAACCGGATCGCCCGACGGGCCCTCACGTCGTCACGGGATCCGATACCCGACGCCCACGACGGTGTCGACGATCGGCGGCGGGCCCAGCTTGCGCCGCAGGGTCATCATCGTCACCCGCACCGCGTTGGTGAAGGGGTCAGCGTGCTCGTCCCACGCCTTCTCGAGCAGCTCCTCTGCGCTGACCACCGCTCCGTCGGCGGCGAGCAGCACCTCGAGCACCGCCATCTCCTTGCGGGTGAGGGCCAGGTACTCGCCGTCGCGCGTCACGACCCGGCGAGTGGGGTCGAGGCGGACGCCGGCGCGCTCGAGCACGGGTGGGCGCCCGGCTGCCGGCC
>DATAGR010000497.1:0-2469 GCA_036263575.1 Aquihabitans sp.
CTCCGCAAGATCCGTTGCGGCCGACCGGGCCCAGCGGCGGCCCGCAGCGGCGATGTTCTCACCGGGCTCGACGACACCGGCAACCGCGCTATTGGCATGCACGAGTGCGGCAGCTGCGGGTACGTCGCCGGCCGCGGCAAGGTATTGGCACAGGGCGGTGTGCCGCCGCTGCAGATCGTCCCAGGCGGCTGCGGTGGTCCCCTTGGCGAGCCGGGACAGATGTGCCGCCGTGATGTCGACGCGCTCGCCGTGCACAAGCAGGGCCGCCCGGTTGAGGGCCTGCGTAAGAGCAGTGTTAGCCGCGACCGTCACGGCGCCTGCCGGGGAGGGCGTCGCGCCGCCGTCGACGTGCTGTCCCACGATCCATGGGTTCGTGGTGTAGGCGACGTCCACCGCGAGCCCGAACGTATGCATGCTCGCGGTCGCCGCGCGGGGGCGCGCGCCCTTGTGCTCCTCGCCAACTCCCAGCGCGTGGCCGAGCTGCACCCCCGTCATGCCGGCGTAGGCAGGCTGAGCGAGCAGCAGGGCCTCGGCGCGGCGGAGCCGGCGGGCGAGTTCGAGATGGATCCCGTTGCGGAAGCGCAGCCCCAGCCAGCCCGGGTTCACCATCCCCTCCCACCACGTGGAAGCGGTGAACTCGCCGCCGGTACGCGCAACGACCTCCGCCGAGGCCGCGTCCAGACGCTTCTGGCCGACAGCGTTGACCGCGGCAACCGGGTTCGGGCCGGTGCGCCGAACCAGGCCGAGCGAATCCAGAGTGGAGGGGCCGGCCTTCCCATCCCGCTGACCTGCCTCGGCGAAAGCACCTGCCTGAAACTGGTGCACGGCCTCGACGGCGGTAGCGTCGAACGGTGCGGTCCCGACGGGCGCACCGGCGGCGTGTGCGGCGCCAGTCGCGGCCGCGAGGCTCACATGGGTGGCCACAGCCGCGACGACGCCGGCGCCCGGCACCCCGGACACCGCCGGGTGCTGGGCGGCGTTCCAGGCCTGTGCCGCAGCCGACCGCTTCGCCGAAAGCCCCGGCACCATCGCGGTGCGCGGGGCGGCCGGAACGCCGGCCGCCGAGGCAGGGTCGACGGTCTCGGTCGCCTCGGCCGCGGACTGGGCGGCTGGGGCGGTCAGGGCCGGCAGGACGAGCTGGCCGTAAACGTGCCGGGCGTGTCCGTCCTGCATGCCGAGCCGGGTTTCCAGGTCGGGACAGGGCGATCGCGCAGCCTTCACGGCGTCCTTCCAGTGTGCGAGCTTCTCCCCGGCACCCGACCAGCGCCGCAGTTCGTCAAGAATCGGACGCAAGCATCCCGAGTACCGCACGCGCGCCGACAGCAAGAGCGCCGTGAGCACGAACGTGTCCAGGTCCGGCGCCGCAGGGTCGAGGGGGCCGATGCCCTCGGCGTGGATGTCCGCGAGGGCCGGCTCCAGCCACTCGGCCGATACGTCGAGGACCATTTCCTGGACATGCGGCCACACGACGCAGTCGCGCAGAGCCGCCGCCACATTCCGGCGGTAGCCCGGCGTGAAGCCCGTCGAGCCGAGCTGCCCGCTCTGCAGGTATGCCGCGTTGGTCATCCGGTCCGCGACGCGGCCGTGCAGCGTGTCGGTGCGACCGGCGCGCGCGACTAGCAGGTCGGGGTGGTCGCCGTGGCGGGCCATCGTCCAGGAGAGCGGGCCGGTGAGAGCCGTGGCGAACAGGTCGGGGTCCTTGGTCCACAGACGCCACAGGAAGTCGAAGAGCGCCCCGCGGTCGACGTTGAACTGGATCGGTCCGAGGCTGATGCCCGCCCCCGCGTCCCAGGCGTTGACGCTCTCCAGCCTGCCCTCGACCTCGGCGATCACCGGCAGGTAGCAGCGCGGCTCGCGTACCGGTTGCCCGGGTACCGGCAGCGTGATGCCGTTAACTATGCCGCCACGATCCCGACTCGGCGTGCCGCGGCGCACCACCCGCACAGGGAAGGCTGCGGCACCGTACCGGGCCAGGACCGCGCGCAGCCGCGGAATCGCCAACGCAGCGGTCCGGTTCGCGGCCGGGTCCACTGACGCCAACCGGTCGGCCCAGAGGGTGCGCAGGCGCAGCGCGTCGGCCGGTGGGAGGTGGTAGAACGACCGCAGCCCAGGGATGTCCACCCAGCGCGTCCGGATCGGGCCGCGCTCGCTCGCCACCAGGACGCGTTCACCCCCGTTGAGCAGGATCACCTGCACACCCAACCCGCCGTCGAAGGTCGCAACGACCGGTGCAGGCAGCGACGTCGGCGGACCGAAGGCCTCGACCCGGTACGACGGCGGGCTGCCCGTCGCGGTTACCAGCGTGTGCTCGGAGGTGCGCGCCAGCCCCGCCTGCACGGCGTTGTCCAGGTCGAACTCGACCTGCGCCGGCCCGCGGGGGGCGACTGGAACAACCGTGCCGTCGAGCGTGAGCCGGCCCACCGCAGCCGTCCCGCCGTCCGCCGACTCCTGCTCGGCTGCGCGGGTGAG
>DATAGR010000498.1:0-2892 GCA_036263575.1 Aquihabitans sp.
CACCGACGTGTCGCCCGAGGGACGCCTGTCCACCACCACCTACGGCCTGGCTCCCGCCGAGGCCGGCGCGCGCTCGACGGCCACGCTCCGCCCGGGTTGGACCGTGCAGCTCGCCGTGCCCGCCGGCACCCAGCAGGTCGGCCTGACCTGGGCCGGCGACCCGCAGGCACAGTTCGCGATCCGCAGCGCCACCTCGGACGGGCCGTGGTCGATCGCGCTCCCGCTCGAGGGCGAGGTGGCCGAGGCCGCCGACGCCTCCCGCACCCGGCCGGGCGCCGGGCCCATCTGGCTGGGGGCCCGCGGCGTCCAGCGGGTCGAGGTGCGCCTGCTCGCCGGACTCGTCCACGACGTCCGCCTGGCCGCCATGGGCTTCCAGGCCGAGACCAGCGGGACCCGGGCGACCACCGTCCGCATCACCAACCCGGCCACGCCCGCGGGTGGTCCGCCGATCCGCGTGCGGTCGTCCTGGGCGCCCGCTGGCTGGAACACCGCAGGCGACGGTTGCGGTTCCGGGGCCACGCTGAACACCCAGCTCCGGGCGGCGATCGTGCACCACACCGTGGGCTCGAACAGCTACGCCCAGGGCGATGTGCCGGGCATCCTCGCGGGGATCTACCGGTTCCACACCCAGGATCGGGGCTGGTGCGACGTCGGGTACAACCTCTTCGTCGACCGCTTCGGCGGTGTCTGGGAGGGGCGCCTCGGGGGCCTCGACCTCGCCATCCAGGGCGGCCACGCGATGGGGTTCAACTCGACGTCGGTCGGCGTCTCGCTCATGGGCCAGTTCGAGCCGGGCGAAGCTCCCGCGGCTGCGTCGCCGAGCCCGGCGATGCTGCAGTCGCTGCGCGACGTCCTCGCCTGGAAGCTCGGCGCCCAGGGCCTCGACCCGCAGGGCCGCGTGATGCTGGCCAGCGCCGGCAACCCGAGGTTCGCGGCCGGCACCGTCGTCGACCTCCCGGTCATCAGCGGCCACCGCGACACCGGCTTCACGTCGTGCCCCGGTGAGCTCGCCTACGCCCGGCTCCCCCAGCTGCGCGCCGACGTGGCGTCGAGGATCGCCGCCACCAACGACGCCGCCCGGTGGGCACCGCACCCCACCGGCGCCCGCTACTTCGGGGCGATGCTGAAGGACGCCGAGGGCGCCTCGCACACCCAGGCCCGCATCGGCTCGTCGACGAGCCTCGTGGTCCGCGCCGGGTACCCCCAGGACCTCGTCGCCGGATCGATCGTGTTCTCACCCACGACCGATCGCCGCATCGGCGTCGTCGACCGGCTCCTCCGCGTCGCCTACGGGCGCCCGGCCGACACGACGGGCCTGCGCACCCACATCACCGCTCGCGACCAGGGGGTCGGCGCCGAGGCCATCGCCAAGCGGATGCTGGACTCGCCAGAGCTCGTCACCCGCTACCGGTACCTCCGCAACCGGTCGTTCGCCGACGCGCTGCTGCGGCAGGCGGGCCGGGTGCCCACCAGCGCCGAGCTCGACACCTGGACCGGTCACCTCAACGGCGGCATGCGCCGCGAGGTCGTGCTCCTGTTCATCGCCGAGTCCGCCGAGCACCGCACCCGCGTGGCGCGCCCGACCAAGGTGGCCACCGCGTGGTTCGCCCTCCTCCGCCGGGCACCCACCGCCGCCGAGACCTCGGACTGGGTGGCCCGCCTCGGTCAGGGCACGACCGACGGCGCGCTGGTGACCGCGCTCGTGCGCAGCGACGAGTACCGGCGGCGCTTCCCCTGACGCTCAGGCGTCGGGGGCGGCCAGCGGCAGGTCGGCGTCGGCCACGACCAGCTCCCGATCGATCGCCTCGACCGTCGCCCGTGCCCTGGCCGCCGGCTGCGGGATCAGCGCACCGATCGCCCCCGAGACGAGCGCGGTGCACGCCGCGAACGTCCAGAGGTGGCGGAACCGGTCGAGGCCCTCGCCGGGTCCGGTGGCCTCGCCGAGGAGCATGACGAGGACCGCGATGCCGATGGCCCCACCGACCTGGCGCGCCGTCTGGTTGACCGCGCTGCCGACGCCGAAGCTGCTGGGCGGCAGCGACGCGACCGCGGCCGCGCTCAGCACCGGGAAGGTGAGGCCGATGCCGAGCCCCACCACGAGGGTGCCGGGCAGCCACTCCGTGAGGTACGCGGGCTCGCTGCCGACCCGGAGGACGTACCACCCCAGCCCGGCCGCGAAGCACGCGCCACCCACCAGCAGCACCGGGCGGAACCCGATGCGGCCGGCGAGCTTGCCCGCCGAGCCGGCGATCAGCGCGACCACGAGCGGACCCGGCGTGACGGCGAGGCCGGCGCGCATGATCGAGTACCCCCACACCCCGGTGAGGAAGAGGATGTTGCCGAGGAGCATGGCGAAGAAGCCGGCGGCGTAGACGAACGTCGCCGTGTTGGCGGCCACGAAGCTGCGCTCCCGGAACAGGCCGGGGTCGATCAGCGGCTCCGGGTGGCGGCGGGCCCGGACCACGAACGCGGCGCCGGTCACCGCGGCCACCGCGAACGCGACGAGGATCCGCGGATCGCTCCAGCCCCACGACGTCCCCTCCGAGATGGCGAGGACGAGCGCGGCGATCGGCGTCGAGAGCAGGACGACCCCGAGGTAGTCGGGCCGGACCACCGAGCGCTCGGGCGCGGTCTCGGTCAGCACGCGGCGGGCGAGGGCCAGCACCAGCAGGCCGACCGGCAGGTTGACGAAGAACGCCCACCGCCACCCGCCGGCCGACACGATGGCCGCGCCGAGCGACGGCCCGGTGGCCACCGCGAGCGCCCCGATGCCGCCCCACTGGGCCACCACCTGCGTGCGCCGCTCGGGCGGGTGGGCGGCGATGAGCAGGGCCACCGAGGCCGGCACGAGCAGGGCGGCGCCCACGCCCTGCAGCACCCGGCTGGCCACGA
>DATAGR010000499.1:0-3348 GCA_036263575.1 Aquihabitans sp.
ACCACGAGGCTCGTGCTGGCGGGGTCGGCGGTGGCGTTGGCCCTCCAGGCCGGGACCTCCGCGCTGCTGATCCTCTTCGCCGAGGAGACGACCAGCCTGTTCGCCTGGGGCAGCGGGTCGCTGAGCCAGCTCGGGCTCCAGGCGTCCGCGCACGCAGCGCCGGTGGTGGTCGTGGCCAGCGGGTGCGCCCTCGCGCTGGCCCGCCGCCTCGACCTCATGGGCCTGGGCGACGACACCGCCGGCGTCCTCGGCGTGCCGGTCCGCTCCACCCGCCTCGTCGGCACCGTGGTGGCGGTCGTGCTCACCGCGGCGGCGGTGACGCTGGCCGGCCCCATCGGGTTCGTCGGCCTGTTCGCGCCCGTGCTGGCCCGCCTGCTCGCTCGGGTGGCGCCGGCGCTGCACCGCCACGCGCTGCTCCTGCCCGCTGCGGGCCTGGTCGGCGCGCTCGCGGTGGTCCTGGCCGACGTGGTGGTCCGGGCGCTCATCGGGGCCGACGAGGCCATCGCCGTGCCCACCGGCGTCACCACCACCATCGCCGGCGCCGCCTGCATCGTCGTCCTCGCCCGCACCAGCCGCGACGCCGGCCCGACCCGGCAGCCCCCGGCAGCGACCGTGCCGGTGCGGAGCCGTCGACGCTTCGCGGTGGTCGTCCTCGTCGCCGCAGCCGCGGCCGGCGCCACGCTCGTCCTCGCCCTGCTCGCCGGGCACACCTGGCTGCGCACCGGTGACCTCGCCCTCTGGCTCGACGGCGGCGGCAGCCCGCTGGTCCGCTTCGCCCTCGAGGAGCGCGCGCCGCGGGTCGGGGCCGCCCTGCTGGCCGGCGCTGCGCTGGCGCTCTCGGGCTCGCTCGTGCAGGCGACGTGCCGCAACCCCCTGGCCGAGCCGGGCATCCTCGGCATCACCGGCGGCGCCGGCCTGGCCGCGGTCATCGGGGTCACCGCCGGCGGCACCGGCACGACGACGACGCTCGCCCTCGCCGTGGTCGGTGCGCTCGCCGCCTTCGCCCTCGTGTACGCCCTCGCTTGGCGCGACGGGCTGCACAGCGACCGCCTCGTGCTCGTGGGCATCGGCGCCTGGTACGGGACCACCGCGATCAGCACCTACCTCCTGCTGCGGGCCAACCCCTGGGACACGCCGCGCATCTTCACGTGGCTGTCGGGGACGACCTACGGCCGGAGCTGGGAGCAGGTCGTCCCCGTCGCCGTCGCCCTCGTGGTCGCACTGCCGCTGGCCTTCGTGGCCCGGCGCGACCTCGACCTCCTCACCCTCGACGACGACGCCCCGCGCCTCGCCGGGCTCCGCCTCGAACGGGTCCGCCGCACCGTGCTCGGGCTCGCGGCGCTGCTGGCAGCGACGAGCGTCCTCGCCGTCGGCGTCGTCGGCTTCGTGGGCCTGGTCGCCCCGCACGCGGCGCGCGCCCTCGTCGGCGGCCGCCACAGCCGCACCCTCCCGGTGGCCGTCCTGCTCGGCGCCGTGGTCCTCGGCCTGGCCGACGCCATCGGCCGCACCGCCATCGCGCCCGGCCAGGTGCCGGCCGGGCTCGTGGTCGCCCTCCTCGGCGCCCCCTACTTCGTCGTGCTGCTCGCCCGCTCCCGGGCCTGAGGGGCCGGCCCCCGGGCCGGTCGTCGCCCGGTCGGGTGGGCCCGAACCTGCTCCACACGCACTGTTCGCCCGCGCGTCACCGACGGTTGGGCCGGTCGCCGATCGACGTTCGTAGCGTCACCCGCAGCGGGGCGGAGAGGCCGC
Source organism: Aquihabitans sp. (assembly GCA_036263575.1). GTDB lineage: Bacteria > Actinomycetota > Acidimicrobiia > Acidimicrobiales > Iamiaceae > Aquihabitans. The sequence continues at coordinate 1,747 of DATAGR010000499.1, forward strand.
CCGAGATCGGGGAACCACCACATGGGCGCAGACCAGAGCACGGGCGGACGGCACTTCGACGACGTGGCGGCGGTGCGCATCTCCCGCCGCACCGTCATGGGCGGCGGCCTCGCTGCGGCGGCGGCCTTCCTGGCCGGCGGGTCCGCCGCCGGGGCCGCGACCGGCGGCGCCTCGGGCACCGCACTCGCCGCCGGCGGGGCCGCGAAGCCGAAGGGCGGCACCGCCCTGCTCGGCTTCCAGGCCATCGCCCCGAGCGTTGCCGACGAGGTCGTCGTCCCGATGGGCTACACCGCCCGCCCGTTCCTGCCCTGGGGCACGCCGATCCTCGGCAGCTACCCCGCCTACGTCCCGGGCACGCCGCCGCTGGTCCCCGGTGGCAACACCGCCGACGACCAGGCCCAGCAGATGGGCTCGGACCACGACGGCATGCACTACTTCCCGCTGGCCCGGGGCCCGCGTGGCAGCGAGCACGGCCTGCTGGTCATGAACCACGAGGCGGTGCAGGAGAGCTACCTCCACACCGGCACGACCACCGCCCCCACCCGCGCCCAGTACACGGCCGACATGGTGCGCAAGTCGCAGAACGCCCACGGCGTGGCCGTGGTGGAGGTCCGGCGCGGGCCCGACGGCGAGTGGGAGCTGGTGCGCGGTGGCTACAACCGGCGCATCACCGCCAACACCCCGATGGCCATGAGCGGGCCGGCCGCCGGCCACCGCCTGGTGCGCACCGCAGCCGACCCCCAGGGGCGCAGCCCCCTCGGCACGGTCAACAACTGCGCCCACGGCTCCACGCCCTGGGGCACGTACCTCACGTGCGAGGAGAACTTCAACGGCTACTTCCGGGTGGACCCGGGGCCCTACGACGCCGAGCACGCCGCCCTCAACCAGGAGTACGGCGTCGGCGGCGACCGCAACAACTGGACCACCCACGACCCCCGCTTCGTGGTCACCGCCGAGAACCCGAACGAGCCCAACCGCTTCGGGTGGGTGGTGGAGATCGATCCGTTCGACCCGCGTTCCACGCCCGTGAAGCGCACCGCACTCGGTCGCCTCAAGCACGAGGGCGCCTACGTGTGCACCGGTCGTGGCGGCCGGGCCGTGGTGTACATGGGCGACGACCAGGTCAACGAGTACGTCTACAAGTTCGTCAGCTCGGCCAACGCCACGTCGCTGCTGGCCCGTCGCCGCAGCCCGCTCGACGAGGGCACGCTCCACGTCGCCCGCTTCGGCGAGGACGGCACCGGCGAGTGGCTGCCGCTGGTCCACGGCCAGGGTCCGCTCACCGCCGCCAACGGCTTCGCCGACCAGGGCGACGTGCTCGTCAAGACGCGCCTGGCCGCCAACCTGCTGGGCGCCACGCCGATGGACCGCCCGGAGTGGACCGGCGTCGACGAGACGACCGGCCTCGTGTACCTCACGTGCACGAACAACACCGACGCCGCCAAGGTCGTCAACGCCCCGAACCCCCGCAAGCCCAACCCCTGGGGCCACATCGTGCGCTGGCGCGAGGACGGCGGCGACCACACCGCGCTTGCCTTCGCCTGGGACCTGTTCGTCCTGGCCGGGCCGGGCGGCGGGCTCGACGGCTCCACCGTCGAGCCC
>DATAGR010000500.1:0-8945 GCA_036263575.1 Aquihabitans sp.
CGGCGTCGCCCAGCAGCGCGGCGCGCTCGGTGACCCACCGCCCGGCGTGGACCTCGTCGGCCCGGTGCACGAGGAGGCCGCCGTCGGGCACGCGCCCCAGCAGCTCGCCGGCGAGCGGGAGCTCCTCGGCCCAGCGCGACGCGAAGGCGCCGACGTCGCCGCTCTCGAGGGCGGCGACGAGATCGGGGTGGGCGGCGGCGGCGAACACGTACGCCCCGTCGTCGAGCTCGGCGGCACCGAACAGGCCGAGGTCGGTCCACCACTCCCCCACGGCGCCGCCCGGTACCGGCCCGTCGACGATGGCCCGGGCGTAGGTCCGGCCGGGGACGACCTGCACCAGCTCGGGCGGCACGATCCACGGTCGGAGCGCCGAGCCGATGCCGTCGGCCGCAACGACCAGGTCGGCCCTCCACCCCACCGTGCCGGTGGGTGTGGCCACCTCGACGTGCTCGCCGTCGAACGCGGTTGCGGCATGACCGAACCGGACGTCGATGCCAGGGTGGGCGGCGAGGCGGTCGCGGAGGAGCGAGAAGAGCTGCGAGCGGCGGATCACGACGTTGGCGTCGAGGCCGGGCCCGGCGGTGTGCACGGGCGCCTCCAGGAGCCGTCGACCGCACCCGTCGCGGATCGTGCCGGAGCGCACCTGGCGGCAGCGGGCCAGGTCGTCCGCGAGGCCCAGCCCGGCGAGCACGGCGAGCCCGTTCGGTTGCAGGAGGAGGGCGCCACCGACGGCGGCCGGGACGGCCTGGCGCTCGAGGACGGTGACCCCGAAGCCGACCGCCGCCAGGAGCAGCGCGGCGGCGGCTCCGCCCGGGCCGGCACCGCTCACGATCGCGGTTGGCGGCAGGGGCGACCCGTCGGCGTCAGTGGTGGGACGGGCGGTGCCGGCGAGCGGACGGCGGTCGGGCGGGGCGATCATCGGGGGCTCCAGGGTTCGGTGTCGGTGCGCCCATCGTCGGCTGCGCCGCTGATGCAGAGCTGACGGTGCGCTGACCACCGGCGACCGTGGAGGCCCACGTCAGCGGTGCGTCAGCCCGACCGACGAGGTTGGGAACATGTCCTCCCGACCCCGACGATCGACCCGCGTGCGGACACCGCACCTCACCACCCTGATCGAAGCGCTGGAGGCGCGTGACCACGCCTTCGAGGTCCTCGGCCCCGATGTGGTCCGCATCGAGGGCCTCGCCCCCGACGACCTCGGCTGGCTCGTGGCCGCCGCCGGCGTCGTCGTCTACGAGATGGTGCCCGACGGCTGACCGGTCGGGGCGTCGATCGTCGCAGCACCCGGCGCGCTCCCGGTGAGGCGCTGCAGGGTCGCGGCGGCCCGGCGGACGAGCCCCTCGGCGCCCTGTGCGGTGGCCACCTCGACGGCTCGCCTGGCCGAGTCGACGGCGTCCTGCGACGTGGGCTCGAGGGCGGCGAGCGCCTCGGCCCGCAGCCGCAGCAGCTCCGCCTCGTACCACCGCTCGCCGGTGACCTCGAGCTCGGCGAGGCCGTCGTCGGCCCGGACGAGCGCCGCAGCGGGACGGCCGGCGGTCAGGCACGCATCGGCGTGGAAGGCCGGGAACACCGGGACCATCATCCGGGCCCCGGAGGCCTTGATCGCCGCCGCCGCGCCGAGCAGCTCGTCGCCCCCGATCTCGAGCTCGCCCTGCACAGCGACGGCCCACCCCCGGCACACCAGCATGTAGGGGACGAACATCCCGAACCCCGAGGTCGTCGCGAGCGGCAGGCCGCGCTCGCAGCGTTCGAGGACCGCCTCCGGGTCACGCTGCAGGGTGGCCAGCAGGACCGAGAACCAGGTGGCGAACATGGTCCCGTACACCGATCCCCTTGCCTCGCCGGCGGCCACCCCTGCCAGGGCCAGCTCCTCGGCCCGCGCCTCGTCACCCAGCAACCACCAGTTCCACGACGAGAACGCGTCGAGCCACACCCAGGGCGTCTCGGCGACGGCCGAGGCCACGAGCGTGTCGCCGTGCCCGGCCGCCATCAGCTCCGTGGCCACGTCGAGGTGCACCCGGGCCTCGGCGATGTCGCCGCGGTGGGTGAGGATCGTCCCGATGGCTAGGTGGCCGGCGAGGGTCGGCGCCGGGTCCTCGTGCGGGCCGGCGATGGCGAGCAGCTGGTCGGCCAGCTCCAGCGCGGTGTCGAGCTCCATGGCGATGCAGAAGTAGATGGACAGCCGCCACAGCGCCGGCACCAGGAGCTCGGAGCCCTCGATGCCCTGGCAGAGGTCGCGCATCCGCAGGCAGACCCGCATCACCTCGCCCGAGGCGTAGCCGATGGTGTGGACCCGGAGGGCGCTGAGCTGCTCCAGCACCCCGAGCTCGAGCAGGTCGCGAGGGCGCCCGGCGGGCAGGTCGGCGAGCAGGGCCAGCGCCGTCTGCAGCTGCGCCTCGGCCTGGTCGTGGTCGAGGTGGGCCTCGGCCCAGCGGGCGGCCGCGGCTGCGGCCGCGATGGCCCGGTCCGGTGCCCCCACCGGCACGGCTCGCGCCCGGTGGGACGCCACCTCGAGGAGGTGGGGACCGGCGGCGTCGCCGTGGCGGGCCTCGAGGGCCTCAGCCAGCTGGTGGTGCTGTCGCGCCCGGTCCACCTCGGAGAGGTCGCCGTAGATCGTCTCGTTCACGAGGCCGTGGGAGAACTGGTGGTCGCCCGTGAGGGGGTCGGTCATCACGATCCCGGCGTCGAGGGCGCCCTGGAGGCGCGCCAGCACGTCCTCACCGGCGGTTCGGGTCGTCGCCGCCAGCGTGGCCGCGTCGAAGTCGCGTCCGATGACGGCGGCGGTGCCGAGCAGGTCCATGGTGTCGGGTGGCAAGGCGCGCAGGCGCTGGCGGATCACGTCGCGGACCCCGGAGGGGACGGCATCTCGCAGCGCCGCCGGATCGGCGCCGGCGAGTTCGTCACGTTCGGGGAGCAGGCGCAGGACCTCCAGGGCGAAGAACGGGTTGCCCTGGGTTCGGCGGTGCACGGTGGTCACGACGTCGTCGCCCTGCACGCCCCCCACGGCCTCCACCAGTGCGGCCAGCGCCTCTCGGTCGAGGCCGGTCAGGTCGACCCGGCGCGCGATCGGCTGGCGCACCACGTGAGCCAGGGCCCGAGCCAGGTCGCTGTCGGCCGGCGTGCCGACGCTGCGATAGGTCACGAGGACGAGCAGCCGAGCGTCGGTGATCTCACGAGCGAGGAACGACAGGAGCTGCAGCGACGGGGGGTCGGCCCACTGGATGTCGTCGATCGTGATCATGACGGGCTGGGTCCGGGCCAGCCGGCGGAGGAACGTGGTGAGCGCGTCGTGCACCCGGAAGCGGGCGCCCTCGAGGTCGAGCGGCGGCGGCTCCTGCAGCCCGTCGACGAGGTCGTGGACGTCCGGTGCGACCTGGGCCAGCACGGCGGCGCCGCGCCCCAGGGCGGCCACCACCTCGTCGCGAGGCGCCCGTTCGATGATGGTGCGGAGCACCTGGACCCACGGCCAGAACGCGCCGGCGCCGCCCTCGTCGTGGCACCGCCCCCAGCCGATCACCGCACCGTGCGCCAGCGCCTCACGAGCCAGCTCCTCGGCGAGGCGCGTCTTGCCGATGCCCGGTTCGCCCACCAGCACGGCGATGCGCCCCCGGCCGACGAGGGCGTCGTCGAGGTCGCCGCGCAGGCCGGCGAGCTCGCCGTCGCGACCGACCATGGCCAGGCGGCCCGGCGTCTCGTGGAAGGCGTCGCCGGTCGGTTCGATCGCCGACGCGGCGGCGGCCGTGGCCGCCGCCAGCGGACCGGCGAGCGCCTCGTCCTGGGCCAGGACGGCAGCCTCGAGGTGGCGCAGCTCCGGGCCCGGCTCGACGCCGAACTCCTCGATCAGCGCCTCCCGCACGTCGGCGTACGCCCGCAGGGCGTCGACCTGGCGGCCGGAGCGGTACAGCGCGGTGATGAGCTGCGCGGCGAAGCGCTCGCGGAGCGGGTGGGCTCGGGCCAGCTCGCCGAGTGCGCCCACCACCTCGGCGTGGCGCCCGGCGGCCAGCTCGGCGTCGCCCAGCCCCTCCTGCACCGTGAGCAGCAGCTCGTCGAGGCGCGCCGCCGCCTCCCGGGCGAAGTCGTGATCGGCGAGGTTGGCCAGGATCGGCCCACGGACCAAGGCCAGCGCGGCCCGGTAGCGCTGGGCGGCGCCACGGTGGTCGCCGTCGGCCGCCGCGGCGCGGGCCTGGGCCACGAGGGCGTCGAGGTGGCCGGCGTCGACGTCGAGCGGATCCATGCGCAGCGCGTAGCCCGGCCCGCGGCGCGCCACGACCTCGCGCCCGAGCACGCGACGGAGCTGCGACACCTGGGCCTGCAACGAGTTGGCCGGGTTGGCCGGCTGGTCGTCGCCCCACAGCTCCTCGATGAGCCGGTCGTCGGACACCGGGTTCGGCACGGCCAGGGCCAGCATTGCGAGCAGCGCCTGCAGCTTGGCCCCCGAGACGGCGATCGGCCCGGCGGCCCCGCGGGCCTCGACGGCGCCCAACACCAACACGTTCGGTCCCATCGGAGACCTCCTCGCTTCGCTTCCCGCCTCGGCGACGCTACGGCGTGGGGATGACGCCCGCCCGGTCGAGGTCGCTCGACCACGCGCGACGGCGCCCGGCCGGAGCCGGGCGCCGTCACCCTTGGTCGGTGGTCGTAGGGGTGTCGATCACTCCGAGACGATCGCCCCCAGCACGTCGAGCCGCGAGGCCCGACGGGCGGGGAGCACCGCGGCGGCCGTGCCGGCCAGGGCGGCCACCACGGTCACCACCACCAGCTGGGTGGTCGGGATGCTGAGGGTCGTCAGGCCCTCGTCACGCAGCCCGTCCACCATCGACCAGCCGAACAGCGTGCCCAAGCCGAGCCCGAGCGCCGTGCCGAGGAGGGCGATGATGACCGCCTCCCAGCGCACGGCGGAGCGCAGCTGGCTGCGGGTCATGCCCACCGCCCGCAGCAGCCCCAGCTCCCGGGTCCGCTCGAAGATCGAGAGGGCCAAGGTGTTGGCGATGCCGAGGAGGGCGATCAGCACGGCGAGGCCGAGCAGGGCGTAGATGAGGCTGAGGATCATGTCCATCTGCTCGGTCTGGGCGGCGGCGTAGGCCGCTCGGTCCTGCACCTCGGCCTGGGGGTAGCCGTCGGCCACCCGCTCGATCGCCGTGCGGCCGGCGTCGACGCCGACGCTGTCGGCGAAGGCCACGAGGACCTGGTTGTCGAACCGGTCGGCGACGTTCGCCTCGAAGGTCGACAGGTCCACGAAGTACTGGCCCAAGGTCGGCGTCGCCTCGTAGAGCGCTGCGATGGTGAACGCCTGCTCACCGGTGTCGGCGAAGGCCACGGTGACGGCGTCACCGACCTCCCAGCCCTCGTCCTCTGCGACCTGCTCGTCCACCGCGATCCGGGTGGAGCCCAGGTCGGCGAAGGAGCCGGCGTGCTCGTCGACCTCGACGATCTGCTGCAGCGCCTGGACGTCGGCGGCGTAGAGCGGCTGACCGCTCCCCTCCACCTCGGCGGGGGCGACGCGCAGCCCGGTGGCCGCACCGACCTCGGGCAGGCGGCGGACGGCGTCGGTCAGGTCGGCGGGGAGGCCGCCGGCCTGGCCCACGGCGCCGGAGCTGACGACCAGGTCACCGGTGAAGCTCTCCTCCACCGATGCCTCGACCGACGCCTTGGTCGAGGCGCCGAGGATGGAGATGAACACCACCAGGGTCACGCCGATCATGAGCGCGGCGGCCGTGGCCGAGGTCCGCTTCGGGCTCCGCATGGCGTTCTGGCGGGCCAGCGTCCCGGACATCCCCCGCAGGCGAGGGAGCGGGGCGCCGAGCAGCCAGCTCACCGGCGTGGCGAGCACCGGTCCGAGGACCAGCGTCGCCACGAACACGAGGAGCGCACCGAGGCCGACGAGGGCGAGGCCGGACGAGCCGACCGTCCCGGCCACCAGGGCCGAGGCGCCGCTGACGCCGAGCAGCGCACCGATCACCTTGCGGGACCGGCTGCTCGACGAGTCGTCGGTCGCCACGGCCCGCATGGCGGCGATCGGCGGGACCCTGGAGGCCCGCCGGGCCGGGAGGAGCGCCGAGGCGACGCTGACGCCGAAGCCGGCGATCATCGAGACGAGCACGGTGTTGCCGGTCACCACCACCGAGCCGGCGGGGATGTCGACCCCGACCGCCTCGAACAGCGCCTTGAGCACCGAGGCCACGCCGATTCCGGCGAAGAGCCCGACGACCGAGGCCACCAGGCCGACCGCCACCGACTCGAGCAGCACCGACCCCAGCACCTGGCGACGGCTGGCGCCGATCGCCCGCAGCAGGGCCATCTCCTTGCCGCGCTGGGCGACGATGATCGAGAAGGAGTTGTAGATGATGAACGAGCCGACGAAGAGGGCGATGAGCGCGAACACCAGGAGGAAGGTGTTGAAGAACGACATCTCGTCGCGCAGCGACGCCTGGTCCTCGGCGGTGATCTCGGCGCCGGTCAGCACCTGCAGGTCGTCCGGCACCACGTCGGCGATGCGGGCCGCCAGCTCGGCGTCGCCCGTCCCCTCGGTGGCCGCCACCTTGATGGCGTCGGCCTTGCCGGGCTGGGTGAGGTTCGCCAGGGCCGCCTCCGTGGTGAACATCGTGTAGGAGGCACCCCCCGGGCTGTCCTCGCCGGCGAAGGTCGCGATGCCGACCACGGTCTGGTCCAACGTCCCGGCCTGGGTGAGCACCTGGACGGGGTCGCCGACGCGGAAGCCGGCGGTGTCGGCGCTGGCCTTGTCGATGACGACCTCGTCGCCGGCCCTCGGCTCCCGTCCATGGACGAGGTCGGTGGGGTTGAGGCTCGGCGTGGTCATCCAGTTGCCGCCGACGGTGGGCGCCCCCAGGTCGGGGTTGCCCATGGCGTCGCCCTCCTTGTCGACGAGGCGGGCGTAGGCCTCGACGTAGGGCTCGGCGGCCTGCACGCCATCGACGCGGGCGATGGTGTCGGCCAGCGAGGTGTCGACCCGGGCGCGTTGCGCGCTCGTGAGCTCGTTCTCGGTGGTGACGTCGCTGCGCACGTGGACGCTGGTCCCGGCGTTGATGTCGCTGATGAGGCCGTCGAACGTCTTGCCGATGGTGTCGGTGAGGACGAGCGTGCCGGCCATGAAGGCCACGCCGAGCAGGACGGCGAGGCTGGTGGTGAGGAGCCGCAGCTTGTGGGCGGCCAGGTTCTTGAGGGTGGTCCGGAACATGGCGGTCACGCCCCGAACTTCTTGAGCCGGTCGAGGACCCGCTCGGGGGTGGGCTCGACCATCTCGTCGACGATCTGGCCGTCGGCCAGGAACACGACCCGCTGGGCGTAGCTGGCGGCCACGGGATCGTGGGTCACCATCACGATGGTCTGGCCGAGCTCCTCGACGGCCCGACGCATGAACGTCAGGATCTCGGCGCCGGTGCGGGAGTCGAGGTTGCCGGTGGGCTCGTCGCCGAAGATGATCTCCGGCCGGCTGGCCAGGGCGCGGGCCACGGCGACCCGCTGCTGCTGGCCGCCGGAGAGCTCGCTCGGGCGGTGCGACAACCGGTTCGAAAGGCCGACCGTCCCGACCACGAGCTCCAGCCACGCCGGGTCGGCCCTGCGGCCGGCCAGGGCGAGCGGGAGGGTGATGTTCTCCAGGGCGGTGAGCGTCGGGACCAGGTTGAACGCCTGGAAGATGAAGCCGATCTTGTCCCGGCGCAACAGCGTGAGCTGCCGGTCGTTCAGCGACGACAGGTCGGTGTCGCCGACGTAGACGCTTCCCGAGGTGAGGGTGTCGAGCCCGGCCACGCTGTGCATCAGCGTGCTCTTGCCGGACCCGCTCGGGCCCATCATGGCGGTGAAGCGCTGGGCGTGGAACTCGACGTCGACGCCACCGAGGGCGGCGACGGCGGTGTCGCCGTGGCCGTAGACCTTGGTGGCGCCGACGGCTCGAGCGGCGGGGGCGAGGTGGGTCACGGGGGGTGACGGGTGGGCGAGGGTGGCGGTCATGCGGTGCTCCTGGTCGGGTCCTGCGCCACCCGGTTGGTGTCGCCGCCCCACCATCGGGCCGCCCCCTGAGCCGCCCCTGACCACGCGCTGACCCGAGCGCTGACGTGGTGCGGTGGGCCCGCCGACGCGGGTTGGGGCCGACGTGCGGCGCGGCCGCCCTGGCCGGCCGCCTGCTCAGCCGGCGGCCGTGCGACGGGCCCAGCGGCGGGCCCAGGCGTCGAGCGGGTCCAGGGCCTCGCCGAGGTCGGCGCCGAGGCGGGTGAGGACCCAGCCGTCGTCCTGCCGCTGCACGAGCGCGGCCGCCTCCAGCTCGCGCAGGCGGTCGTAGAGGACGCTCGAGGACAGGCCGTCGCACCGCTCCAGCAGGGCCCGGGCGCCGACCGGCCCGTGCCGCAGCTCCCACAGGATGCGGAGGGCCCACCGCCGGCCGAGCAGGTCGAGGGCGGCCATGACCGGTCGCCCGGTGGTTGAGCCGCGGACGGGCCGCCCCGGGCGGGGCACGTCGGTCGCCATCAGCCCCGCACCGGCCCTTGTGTTTCGGTTTCCAAAACGGTACCGTCCCTGGTGTTCGGAAATCGAAACACTATCGGAGACCGCCGTGCCCCACATCGCCCCGTTGGAGCCACCGTTCGAGACCGAGGTCGGCGAGGCGCTGGCCGCCATGATGCCGGCCGGCGTCCCGCCCATCGCCCTGTTCCGCACCTTCGCCCGGAACCTCCCGATGGCCCGGGCCATGCAGGGCTGGGGCGGCTACGAGCTCTCGCGGCGCCTGTCGCTCACGATGCGCCAGCGCGAGCTGGTGATCGACCGCGTGACGGCGCGGTGCGGCTGCGAGTACGAGTGGGGCGTCCACGTCGCCTTCTTCGCCGATCGGGTCGGGCTCACGCCCGAGCAGGTCACCTCGCTGACCCGCGGCGGTCCCGGCGACCCGTGCTGGACCGACCCCGCTGATCGGGCCGTCCTCGCCATGGTCGACG
>DATAGR010000501.1:0-2590 GCA_036263575.1 Aquihabitans sp.
GCGGAAGTGGGGCTCGAGCACCGCGGCCGGCCCGACGTCGGGCGCCACGAAGGCGAACGTGAGGTGCGCGACCTTGCCGGCGGCGCAGAGCATGCCGACCTCGGGGCCGCCGTAGGTGACGAGCCGCAGGTCGGTGAGGTCGCTGCGCAGGATCGCCCGCACCAGCGACATGGGCTTGCGCCGGCTCCCCCACCCGCCGATGCCGATCGTCATGCCCGACCGCAGCCGGGCGACGGCCTGGTCCTCCGTGAGGCGCTTGTCTCTGGGCGCCGGGTAGCCGACGTCCTCCACGGCGCTCATCGCTCGACGTCCGTGGCCCGCTTGGCGACGAAGGCGTCGCGGTGCTCGTCGGCCACGCCGGACAGGTTCAGCTCGAACGTGAAGCCCTGCTCGAAGCGGTACGAGCGCTTCACGTCCCACAGGTCGATCCCGTTGAGCGACTCCTTGGCCGCCCGGATGACGGTGGGCGACTTGGCGGCGATCTCGCCGGCGACCCGCAGCGCGGCGTCGCGCAGCTCGGCGCGGGGCACGACCTCGAGGACCGAGCCGAAGGCGTGCAGCTCCTGGGCCGTCGCGGTGGCCGACGTGTAGACCATCGCCCGCATCTTGTGCTGCGGGACGAGGCGGGAGAGGTGGGTGGCGGCCCCGAGGGCACCGCGGTCGACCTCGGGCAGGCCGAAGGTGGCGTCGTCGCTGGCGACGACGACGTCGGCGTTGCCGACCAGGCCGATCCCGCCGCCGACGCAGTACCCGTGCACCGCGGCGATCACCGGCACCCGGCACTCGTAGACGGCGGCGAAGGCCTCGTAGCACCCCCGGTTCGCGCCGATCAGCGCCTCGAACCCCTCGGTCGCCTGCATCTCCTTGATGTCGACGCCGGCGTTGAACCCGCGCCCCTCGGCGCGCAGCACGACCACCCGCACCTCGGGCCGCTCCCCGAGGCCCCGCACGACCCGGGCCAGCTCGAACCAGCCGGCGACGTCGAGGGCGTTGACCGGCGGGTTGTCCATCACCACCTCGGCGATGCCGCGCTCGTCGACGTTCGAGCCGATCCCCATCCCAGCGACTTTCTGATAGGTCGTCAGATACAGCGCCGGTCACCGTAGCCGAGCGCCCTCCGCCGCCTCCGCTGCTGTCAGGTTGGCGAAAGGTTGCCTTGCCGCAATCGGCGCACCCCACGTAACGGTGCCGAAACATCGGTACCTCAACCTGTCGCCTGTCCGACAGATCGACGAGCGAGTGGAGTGGTGATGGATACCGGGAACGCAGCGTGGGTGATGGTGTCAGCAGCGTTGGTGCTGTTCATGACGCCGGGGTTGGCCCTGTTCTACGGCGGCATGGACCGCACGAGGAACGTGCTGAACATGCTCATGATGAACTTCTGGTGCCTGCTGATCGTGCCGGTGGTGTGGGTCGTGATCGGCTACTCGCTCTCGGGGCAGCACCCGGACGACTTCGGCAACGACTTCCTGGGGAGCTTCGACTTCGCCTTCCTCAGCGGGATGGGCATCGGCGGTGAGGACGGCGCCTCGGTCCTCATCACCATGGTGTTCCTCGGGATGTTCGCCGTCATCACGCCGGCGCTGATCTCGGGTGCGGTCGCCGACCGCATGAAGTTCTCGGCGTGGGCCATCTTCGTCCCGGTCTGGCTGCTCCTGGTCTTCGTGCCGGTGTTCAAGTGGGTCTACGGCGGCTGGCTCGGCCAGCGCGGCTCGCTCGACTTCGCCGGCGGCACCGCCATCCACGTCAACGCCGGCATCGCCGCCCTCGCGCTGGTGCTCGTCCTCGGCAAGCGGCGGGGCTGGCCCACCGAGGGCCACCCGCCGCACAACATGCCGATGGTCATGCTGGGCACGGGCATCCTGTGGTTCGGCTGGTTCGGGTTCAACGCCGGCTCGTCGCTCGCCGCCAACGGCCAGGCCATCCAGGCCTTCCTCAACACCTTCCTCGCCGCAGCGGCCGCCGGCCTCGCCTGGGCCATCACCGAGCGCATCCGCGACGGGCACGTCACCAACCTCGGCGCCGCCTCTGGCATCGTCGCCGGCCTCGTGGCCATCACGCCCGGCGCCGGCTTCGTCTCGGGCATGTCCCCGGTCATCATCGGCCTCGTCGCCGGCGTCATCTGCTGCTTCGCCGTCGGCCTCAAGAACAAGCTCGGCTACGACGACGCCCTCGACGTGGTCGGCGTGCACTTCGTCGGCGGCCTCGTGGGGTCCCTCGCCATCGGGTTCTTCGCCAGCCCCGACTTCTTCCCCGAGGAGGTCTCGACGGCCTTCGGGTTCAAGGAGGGGCTCCTCGAGGGCGGCGGCCTCGGGCTGCTGGGCGAGCAGGCGCTCGCCAACGGCGCGGCCATCGTCTACTCCTTCGTGGTCACGACGATCATCGCCCTGGCGCTGAAGGCCACGATCGGCCTCCGGGTCGACGAGGAGGTCGAGGTCGGTGGCCTCGACCTGGCCGAGCACGCCGAGACCGCCTACCACGGCACGAACTAAGGAGATCGAACCATGAAGCTCATCACCGCAGTGATCAAGCCGTTCAAGCTCGACGACGTGAAGGCCGCCCTGAAGGCCGCCGGCATCCAGGGCATCAC
>DATAGR010000502.1:0-3403 GCA_036263575.1 Aquihabitans sp.
GGCCGGGGCCGGGGCCTCGGCGGCGGGGGCGGCCTTCTTGGCGGCGGCGGCCTTCTTGGCCGGCGCCTTCTTCACCGGGGCCGGCTCCTCGGGCTGCTCGTCGCGGACGAGCCCCTCCCGCTCGGCCTTGCGACGGACCCGGTCAGCCTGCGCGTCCTCGATGCTCGACGAGTGCGTCTTGACCCCGATGCCGAGGCCCAACGAGAGGTCGAGGGTCTCCTTGTTCGTGAGGCCGAGCTCCTTGGCGAGCTCGTGGACGCGGATCTTTGCTGCCAACGTGGGTTCGCCAGCCCTTTCCTGGTTCGGTGCGTGCGGCGGTGCGCCCGGGGTGCGGGCACGGCTCTTCAGTCTCGCGCAGGCGGGCTGCCGGGCACGAAGTCGGATCTGGGGTCCCGGGGGCCGCCCGACCACGCGAGGCGCAACGCCTCCAGGTCGGGTGGTCGGACCGGGGCCCGGAAGGCCCGGGCGAAGCCACCACGGCGGGCGGCCAGCTCGAAGCACTCCTGCGACGCCCGGCAGAGCCACGCGCCACGGCCGTGCAGTGTACGGCCGACGACGAGCGATCCGTCGGCCAGGCGGCCGATGCGGGTCAGCTCCGCCTGGGGGCGGACCCGCCGGCAGCCGACGCAGGTGCGTCGAGGCCCGGGGGCGGGGTCAGCCGGCCTCGCCATCGGCCACCTCGGCCGGCTCGGGCTCGACGTCGCCGCCGACGGGGTCGGTGGCGGCCTCCACGGCGTCGGCGGCGGCATCGCCGTCGAGCTCGCGGGACTCGTCGAGGATGTCGTCGATCCCGTTGCCGTCGGCGTCGACCGGCTCGTCGAGCGGGGTCGCCTCGCCCTGGCCGTCCAGGGCCTCGTCCTCGGCCTCGTCCGCGGCGTCGGCGGCACCGGAGTCGGCGGCGTCGCCCACCACGGGCTCGCCGTCGGCCGGGGCGTCGCCGTCGGCGGGCGGGTCGCCGGCGGCCCAGGCCTCGGCCGAGACGGCCTCGCCGCCGTCGGCGGGGACCCACACCTGCTCGCCGGTGGCCTGGTCGACCACCCACTCGCCCTGGGCCCACTCGTCGGTCTGGTACGCCTCCTCCTCGGCGAGCTGCGTCTCGCTCTTGATGTCGACGCGCCAGCCGGTCAGGCGCGCGGCGAGGCGGGCGTTCTGGCCCTCCTTGCCGATGGCCAGCGACAGCTGGTAGTCGGGCACGATGACCTCGGCGGTGCCGGTGTCCTCGTGCATCCGCACCTCCTTGACCTTCGCCGGCTGCAGGGCCTTGGCCACGAAGTCCGGCAGGTCCTCGGAGAAGGGCACGATGTCGATCTTCTCGCCGCGCAGCTCGTTCACGACCATGCGCACGCGGGCGCCGCGGGCGCCGACGCAGGCGCCGACCGGGTCGACGTTCTGGTCGTTCGACCACACCGCGATCTTGGTGCGGTGCCCGGGCTCGCGGGCGCAGGCCCGCAGCTCGACGATGCCGTCCGCGATCTCGGGGACCTCGAGCTCGAAGAGCCGCTTGATCAGGCCGGGGTGGGTGCGGCTGACCACGATCTGAGGGCCCTTGGCGGTCTTGCGGACCTCGACGATGTAGGCCTTGAGCCGGCTGTTCGGCTCGGGCCGCTCGTAGGGGACCTGCTCGGCCTGGGGCAGCAGCGCCTCCACCCGGCCCAGGTCGAGGAGGGTGTAGCGGGCATCGGTCTGCTGGATGATGCCGGTGACGATGTCGCCCTCGCGTCCGGCGTACTCCTCGTACTTCATCTCCCGGTCGACCTCGCGCAGGCGCTGCATCATGACCTGCTTGAAGGTCTGCGCGGCGATGCGGCCGAGGGTGTTCTGGTCCGGGGTGACGTCGAGCTCGGGGCCGAACGGCTCGCCGTCCTCGTCGAGCTCCTGCGCGGTGACGCGCATCTCGCCGCTGACGGGGTCGATCGTGGCCCAGGCGTACTCGTAGGCGTCCGGCAGGCGCTTGTAGGCCGACTCCAGGGCGTCGGCGAGGGCACCCATGAGCGTCTCGGGGCTGATGCCCTTCTCCGTGGCGAGGGCCCGGAGGGCTTCCATCATGTCGTCGTTGCTCATGACTTCGCTGCCTTCTTCTGCTTGGCGGACGGGGAGGACTTGGGGCCACCGGGCTTGGGGGCGGGGCCCCACTCGAACACCGTCCGGGCCCGCTCGAGGTCGTCGATCAGCAGGCGGCGCGGCGCGGCGTCGGCGGCGTCGGGGGCGATGGTGACGCTCTCGTCGTCGGCGGCCACCACCCGACCGGTCAGGCGGCGGTCTCCCTCGGTGCCGGGCCGGGTCTTCACGGCGATGACCTCGCCGACGGCGCGGGCGAAGTGCTCAGGGATGCGCAGCGGGCGCTCGAGCCCGGGGCTGGAGACCTCGAGGGTGAACTGGCCGGGGATGGGATCGGTCTCGTCGAGCAGCCGGGAGACGGCGCGCGTGAGGCTGCCGATCACGCCCATGTCGACCCCGCCCGGGCGGTCGACGGTGATGCGGAGCGTGCCGCCGGTGAACTCGACGTCGTAGAGCTCGGCGTCGACCTCGGCCACCAGGGGCGCGACGAGGCCACGGATGCGCTCGGCGATCTCCATGACGTGCTCCTTTCGGCGGTGGCGGGTGACGACCCGGCGGCGTACAAGAAAACGGCGTGGGCTGAGGCCCACGCCTGCGCCACCCGGAGGTGGACGATTTCGAGCATAGCCCCTGGGCCCGGGGGCCCCACGGGGCGCCGCGCCGGCGTCCGACCTCCCTGACATGAGCTGTCAGGGAGGCCCGGCACACTGGCCCCATGACCTCCTGGGACGACCTCACCGCCGCCGAGCCGGAGCTGGCCGGCCGGGCTCACGCCATCCTCTCCTCCACCACCAACGCCGTCCTCGGCACCCTCCGGCGCGACGGCTCCCCCCGGTTGAGCGGCATCGACCCGTTCTTCACGCGCGGCGACCTCTGGATCGGCTCGATGCCCGGCGCCCGCAAGGCCGACGACCTCCGCCGGGACCCCCGGGTGGCCCTCCACGGCGTTCCGTGGGAGTCCCGCCGCACGCGCGACGGCGTCGAGGACCCGGGCGAGGCCGACGTGAAGGTCAGGGGTCGGGCGATCCAGGTCGACGACGCCACCGCGAAGGCCGTCATGGCCGACTTCACCGAGCAGCGCGACCTCGATCCCGGCCCCGGCGAGCTCTTCCGCATCGACGTCGACGACGTGGTGGTGGTGTCGGTCGACGGCGGCGCGCTCGTCGTCGACCGGTGGTCCGCGACGGGCGGGCGCTCGACGGTGCGCCGGACCTGACGACGCCGGGCGAGGGAGGGCCCGGCGCCGGCGAGCAGGCTCAGTAGGAGCGGCCGACCACGGCGACGTTGCCGTCCTCGTCCTCGGCGTCGGGGATCGTGCCGTCGGGGCGCTGGATGCACCGCACCG
>DATAGR010000503.1:0-4418 GCA_036263575.1 Aquihabitans sp.
TGATGCCGTAGCCGTAGACGTCGAGGTTGCGGTGCTCGACCGCCACCAGAGCGGCGTCCACGTCGACCTCCTGGCCCACGTAGCGCTGCACCAGCTCGCGGAACCGCCGCTGGGTCCGCTCGAAGTAGACCTCGGAGTGCCAGAGGGTGTCGTCGGCGTCGAGGGCCACCACCTCGATCGGTGGGTCGATCGGCATCGGCGGCGCTAGGCCGGGCGGATCTTGTCGAGGAAGTGCTCCCGGTCGACCACGACCCGGGTGACCTTGCCCGCGGCCACGAGGCCGCGGTCGTCGTTGACCGACACGGAGAACTTGAGGCGCCGGCCCTCGACCTTCTCGAGGCGGGCATCGGCCCGGACGAGGTCGCCCACGGCCGTGGGGGCGAGGTGGTCGAGCTGGATGCGCATGCCGACCGTGGTCTCGCCGCCCGGGAGCAACCCGTCGACGGCGGCCATCGAGGCCTCTTCGCACAGCGCCACGATCCTCGGCGTGGAGATCACCGCGACGTCGCCGGATCGGGCGGCGATGGCCGTGTCGGCATCGGCGACGACCAGCTCCACATGGCCGCAGAGGCCGGGTTCGAGGGGCACGTCGTTACGATAAGCGCCTCGCTGCCGCTCCGACCAACGGCCGGGCGGGCGGCGCCCGCCCGTCCTGCGAGAGAGAGGTCCCCGTGATCGAAGAAGCCCTGGTGTCCCGGGTCCTGGGAGCGGCGCTGCGCACCGGCGGCGACTTCGCCGAGGTGTTCGTCGAGGACAAGCGCTCCTCGTCGGGTCGCCTCGACGACGGCCGGATCGAGGAGCTCGGCTCCGGGCGCGACCGGGGGGCGGGCATCCGCGTCGTCGTCGGCGACACCACCGGCTTCGCCCACACCGCCGACCTGTCCGAGCCGGGCCTGCTGACGGCCGCCGAGGCCGCGGCCGCCGCCGCCCGGGGCGGCGGTGGCGGCGTCCGCACCGTGGAGCTCACCCGGGCGGCCACGACCTCGCAGCCGGTCGGCACCCGCCCCGAGGAGGTGGCCAAGGCCACCAAGGTCGAGCTCCTGCAGCGGGCCGACCAGGTGGCGCGCGGCCAGGGCGGTGCCATCAAGCAGGTCTCGGCGTCCTACGGCGACAGCCGGCGCCGCATCCTCGTCGCCAACTCCGACGGGCTCCTCGCCGCCGACGACCAGACCCGGACCCTCTTCGTGGTCGGCGTCGTCGCCGCCGGCGACACCGGCATGCAGACCGGCCGCCGCTCGATCGGCCACACCATGGGCTTCGAGCTCTTCGACCGCTACCAGGTCGAGGACCTCGCCCGCGAGGCCGCCGAGCAGGCGCTCACCAAGCTGCAGGCCCGGCCCGCGCCGAGCGGCGCCCTCCCCGTCGTGATCGGCAAGGGCGGCGGCGGGGTGCTGTTCCACGAGGCGTGCGGCCACGGCCTCGAGGCCGACCACATCCAGAAGAACGTGTCGGTGTTCGCCGGGCGGGTCGGCCAGCTGGTCGCCTCGCCGCTCGTCACCATCGTCGACGACGGCTCCATGGCCAACGAGTGGGGCACGTTCGCCATCGACGACGAGGGCACCCCGGCGCAGCGCAACGTCCTCATCCAGGACGGCGTGCTGACGGACTACATGTGGGACCAGCTGCGGGCCCGCAAGGAGGGCCGGCCCCTCTCGGGCAACGGCCGCCGGCAGAGCTACAAGCACCTCCCGATGGTCCGCATGACCAACACGGTGCTCGCCAACGGCGACACCGACCCCGCCGACATCGTGGCCGACACCCCCAACGGCGTGTACGTGTCGCACCTCGGCGGCGGCCAGGTCAACACGGCGACCGGCGACTTCGTCTTCGGCATGACCGAGGCGTACCTGATCGAGGACGGGCGCATCACCGAGCCGCTGCGCGAGGGCAACCTCATCGGCAACGGCCCGAAGGTGCTCGAGATGATCGACGCCGTGGGCGACGACTTCGAGATGGGTCCCCCCGGGACCTGCGGCAAGGACGGCCAGGGCGTGCCCGTCGGCGACGGCGTCCCGACGCTGCGGGTCAGCAGCCTGACCGTGGGTGGGACGGCGGCCTGATGAGCGAGGAGCTGCTCGAGATCGGCGACCGCATCGTGGCCCTGGCCCGGGGCGACGAGCAGGTCGAGGTGGTGGTCGGCCGGTCCAGCTCCACCGAGGTGCGGGTCTACGAGGGCGAGGTCGAGCAGCTGGCGTCGGCCACCTCGGCCGGCATCGGCGTCCGGGTCATCGCCGACCACAAGCAGGGGTTCGCCTACGCCGGCAGCCTCGACCCCGACGTCCTGGCCGACACCCTCGCCGAGGCGCGCGACAACGCCACGTTCGCCACGCCCGACGAGTGGCTCGGCCTGGCCGAGCCCGACGGCGTCGAGGTGCCCTCGCTCGACCTGTTCCGGGAGGAGCTCGGCGCGGTCGCCACCGAGGCCAAGATCGACCTCGCCGTCGCCCTGGAGAAGGCGGTCCGGGCCACCGACGCCCGCATCAGCGGCATCGACGCGGCCGACTACGCCGACGGCTTGTCCGAGGGCGCGGTGGTCACCACGACCGGCGTCCGCACCGCCAGCCGCGACAGCTCCTGCTACGTCTCGGTGTCGTGCGTCGCCCAGGACGGCGACGACACCCAGACCGGCTTCGGCTTCTCGGTCGGGCGCCTCCCCGATGAGCTCGACATCGAGGCCGCCGCGGCCGACGCCGGCCGCCGGGCCACGCGCCTGCTCGGCGCCACCCAACCCCGCAGCGGGCGGGTGACCGTGGTGTTCGACCCGTACGTCACCGCCCAGTTCCTCGGCATCATCGGCTCCACGCTCTCGGGCGAGTCGGTCCTCAAGGGCCGGTCGCTCTTCGCCGACCGCCTCGACAGCGAGGTGGCGGCACCGTTCCTCACGCTCGTCGACGACGCCACCAACCCCCTGGCCTACTCGGCGAGCGAGACCGACGGCGAGGGCCTGGCATCGCGCCGCAACGTCCTCATCGACGGCGGCCGCCTCCAGCGGTTCGTGCACAACGCCTACACCGCCCGCCGCGCCGGCACCGCCTCCACGGCCAACGCCGTCCGCGGCTTCTCGTCCACACCGGGCGTCGGGTGCCGCGCCCTATCGCTGGCACCGGGTACGAAGCTGCAGCCGGAGCTGCTGGCCGACGTCGGCGACGGCGTGCTGATCAGCTCGGTCTCGGGCCTCCACTCGGGCGTCAACCCGGTGTCGGGCGACTTCTCCACCGGCGCCGAGGGCCTGCGCATCTCCGGCGGCGCGCTGGGCGAGCCGCTCCGGGAGTTCACCGTGGCGTCCACCCTGCAGCGGATGCTGACCGACGTGCTCGCCGTCGGCGCCGACGTCGAGTGGCTCCCCATGCGCGCGGCCGGCGTCAGCCTCGTCGTGCGGGACGTGACCGTCTCCGGCGGCTGACCCACCGCCGGCCGCCCGTCGCTGGGTGGCCGCGGGCGGGGCGCGACCCGTACGGTCTCCCCGCACCCCAGCATCGGCGGCCCCGCCCCAGGCCCCGTCGCGTTCCCGCCGACCCCGACTCCTGAGGCCTCCCGCCCCATGTCCACCTTCGAAGCGATCGTCCTGGGCATCGTGCAGGGGCTGACCGAGTTCCTCCCGATCTCGTCGAGCGGCCACCTCCGGATCGTGCCCGCCCTGTTCGGCTGGGAGGACCCGGGCACGGCGTTCACCGCGGTCATCCAGCTCGGCACCATGGCTGCGGTGGTCCTCTACTTCCGGCGGGACCTGTGGCGGATCACCACCGCCTGGCTCGCCTCGCTGCGCGACCCGGCCCGGCGCTCGGACCTCGACGCCCGCATGGGCTGGTACCTCATCGTCGCCACCATCCCGATCGGCATCTTCGGCCTCCTCTTCGAGGACCAGATCGAGTCGGGCGCACGGGACCTCCGCCTCATCGCCACCATGCTCATCGTCATGGGCCTGGTGCTGCTCGTCGCCGAGCGGTCGGTGCGCAGCAAGACGCTCGAGGACGTCAGCACCAAGGACGGCGTGGCCATCGGCCTGGCCCAGTCACTCGCCCTGGTGCCCGGCGTCTCCCGCTCCGGCGCCACCATCTCCGCCGGCTTGTTCCTCGGCTTCACCCGCGACTCGGCGGCCCGCTTCTCGTTCCTGCTCTCGATCCCGGCGGTCGTGCTGTCGGGCCTGTTCTCGCTCAAGGACGTCGGTGCCGGCGACGGGCCCGGCGCCGTGCCCACCGTGCTGGCCACGGTCGTGTCGTTCGGCGTCGGCTACGCCGCCATCGCCTGGCTGCTCAAGTTCCTGGTGAGCCACAGCACCCGGGTCTTCGTCGCCTACCGCGTCGCCCTCGGCGCCCTCCTCCTCGTGCTCCTCGCGACCAACGTCATCGACGCCCGCTGAGCCGAGGGCGGGGGCCGTGACGGCTCGTGCGTCGTCCTCGGTGCAGGGCTGGTCGACA
>DATAGR010000504.1:0-2084 GCA_036263575.1 Aquihabitans sp.
CGGTGACGATGCCGAGCGTGCCCTCGCTGCCGCAGAGCAGCGCGCCGAGGTCGTAGCCGGTGTTGTCCTTCTCCACCCGGGGCAGGTGGCGCACGACGGCGCCCGACCCGAGGACGGCCTCGATGCCCACCAGCTGGCGGCGCGTGCTGCCGTGGCGGACGAAGCGGAGGCCCCCGGCGTCGGTGGCCACCGAGCCGCCGACCGTCGCCGTGTCGCGCGCCGCCCAGTCGACGCCGTAGGCCCACCCCGCGCCGCGGGCGGCGGCCTGCACCGAGGCGATGGTGGCGCCGGCGCCGGCGGTCAGCTGGCCGCCGACGGGGTCGACGTCGGCGATGCCGTCGAGGCGGCGCAGGTCGACCACCACCTCGCCGTCGCAGGGGGTCGCGCCGCCGACCAGGCCGGTGTTGCCGCCCTGGGGTACGAGGGCGACGCCGTGGCGGTTGGCGGCGGCCACCACCGCGGCCACCTCGTCGACCGTCGCCGGGCGGAGGACCGCCGGGGGCTCGCCGCGGAAGCGACCGGTCCAGTCGACGGCGTGGGGTGCCACCACCTCGGGATCGGTCACCACGCCTGCCGGCCCCAGCGCCCCGGACGCGTCGGCCAGGAACGCCGGCGGCAGCGCGGCCCGCGGCGACGGCACGTCTAGGTGGGGTCGGTGAACACGGGCGGCCGCTGCTCGAAGTAGGCGGTGACCGCCTCCACCTGGTTCGGGCTCCCGATCAGACCGGTCATCAGCCGGGTCTCCTCCAGGAACGACTCGGCCAGCGGCCGGGTCCCCGCCGCGTTCAGCAGCGCCTTCATCCCACGGATGGCGTGCGGGTTCTTGCCGGCGATCTCCGCGGCCAGCTCGAGTGCGGCGGCGCGGGGGTCGTCGGCCACGCGGGTGGCCAGGCCGAGCTCGGCTGCCTCGGTGCCCGAGACCATGCGCCCGGTGAACGCCAGCTCCTTGGCGACGTCGAGGCCCACCAGCCGGGGCAGGGCCTGGAGGCCGGTCATGTCCGGCAGGAGGCCCCACCGGATCTCGAGCACGGAGAGCTTGGCGTCGGGCGCCACGAGCCGGAGGTCGGCGCCCAAGGCGATCTGGATGCCGCCGCCGAGGGCCACGCCGTGCACGGCGGCGATCACCGGCACCGGCAGCTCGGTCCAGGTGTACGCGACCTGCTGGGCGACGTTCGCGATCCGCCCCTGCTCGCGGCCGCCGAGCACGGTGAAGGAGCTGTCGCCGTCTCCGCCGTCACCGCCGTCGCCGTCCCCGCCGCCGAGGAAGGCGGCGATGTCGAGGCCGGCGCAGAAGCCGCGGCCCTCGCCGGAGAGGACCACGGCCCGCACCGACGGATCCGCCGCCAGCTGGTCGCCGGCGGCCACCAGCGCCGCGAACATCGGGCCGTCCAGCGCGTTCATCTTGTCGGGGCGGTTCAGGCGGACGTCGGCGACGCCGTCCCGGACCTCGATGGTGACCCGATCGCTCATGGTGCTCTCCTCGTGGCGCCGGTGGATCGCCAGTCTGGCCCACCTGCGAACGGCGGGTCGGCCTGTGCACGACGCTGTGCACGGACGGTGCACGACGTCCACCATCCTGGGGACAAGCGAGAAGTTCCGGGGACAACCCTGGGGACCCCCAGATATCCCTTGACCACCCCCTCGGGTGCGGCGCATGGTTGCCCTCGCCAGGCCGCACCGAGCGGGACGGCACCGGGCACGAAGCCCACAGCGAGCAGCTCCTGGTCCGCCCGGGGGAGGGTCGCTGCGGGTGGTCCGGTGTCGCTTCGAGCGGGGCACCTGGTGCCGGATCGGATCCGGCGCCGGCACCTCCGGGTGGCGGCGGCAGGTCCGGACCGGCGCCGGCGCACGCCGGCGTCCACCGCTCCGGCGGTGACGCCGTCGAGGGGCCGGTCGCTCGGAGACGGGTCAGACTCCCTCGGGAGACCGGCCCGGCGTCGAGCACCCCGTCCGGACCACGAGTCGCCACCCCCGGGTGGCCGGCACGAGGGTCGGGCACGGTCGGCCCCGAGGAGCTGGCGAGCGCAAGCCCGTCGGTTACTCGGGGCCTCCTCCGTTTTCGCCCTCGGTGGCGCCCCCGAGCG
>DATAGR010000505.1:0-2000 GCA_036263575.1 Aquihabitans sp.
GATCGCCCGACGCCTCCCGACCGTCATGAGCCACGCCGCCGCGTTGTCGGGCACGCCGTCGCGCGGCCAGGCGACCAGCGCTTCCGCCAGCGCCTCCTGGGCGACGTCCTCGGCCAGGGCGAGGTCGCCGGTGTAGCGGGCGAGGGCGCCGACGATGCGGGCCGACTCCATGCGCCACACCGTCCCGACCGCGTCACGGGCGTCGCGGGCGCCACGTGCAGCTGGTGCGCCGCCAGCGCCACGGGGGCCACGGCCGCCGCTCACAGCTGCCCGGTGGCCTCCCGCCACGCCCGCTCGCGCTGGATCCACTCGTTGTCCTGCGGGAACTCGTCGATGGTCGGCACGCGACGGATCTCAGCCTTCATGCCCGGGCCGGCGAGCGGCGCCCGCTTGGCCCACTCGACCGCCTCCTCCTTGGAGGCCACGTCGAGCAGCCAGAAGCCGCCGAAGAGCTCCTTGGTCTCCCCGTAGGGCCCGTCGGTCACGACGGGCGGCTGCGTCGAGTAGTCGACGACGACGCTCTCCGCCTTGTCCTCGAGGCCCTCGGCGGCGAGGAGGACGCCGGCCGAGATCATCTCCTCGTTGAACCGGCCCATCACCTCCATCGCCTCCTCCATGCTCTGGTCCTCCATGGCGGCGTAGGCCTCGTCGGTCGCCCGCATGATCAGCATGTACTTCACGGTGGTGCTCCTCGTGGTCGCCGGCCCCGGCGGGGCCGCTCACCCCTGGGTCGAACGGCGCGACGCCGGATCGACATGGTCGCAGGATTTCGCGGGCGACCTCCGGGCGACGCCTACGAGCTGCCGGTGACCGGGCGCAGGCGGACGAGGGCGATCTCCCGGCGGACCTTGGCCTGGTAGCCCTCGAAGCCGCCGTAGGCCGCGACGAAGCGGGCCCAGATCGCCGGCCGCTCGCCGGCGTCGACCTGCTCGGCGACCGCTGCGAAGCGCTCGCCCCGAACCTCGACCTCGGCGTTGGGATCGGCGCGGAGGTTCCGCCACCACTGCGGCTCTTGGTCCACGCCGCCCTGCGAGGCGGCCACCAGGAGGTCGTCGCCCTCGAGCAGGCGGCCGACGTGCTGTGGGTGCTGAACAGCTTCCCGACCTACGACTCGCTGGCCACCGGGCGGGGCCTGTCCACCGAGGAGACGGCCGACCTCCTGGTCACCATGGCCGAGCGCACCCTCTGCCGCTGAGGCGCCTCCTCAGCGGCAGGGGGTGGCCTACGGCTGGAGCTCGCAGACGCCCTTGCCCTTGGCGCCGCTCCACTTCGTGGAGGTGTCCTTCTCGCCCCGGCCCAGCAGCGCGAGCTCGCGGTTGCCCGACGAGCCGGCGGTGGCGGGGGCGACCGCACCTGTGGAGCGGGCCAGCTCCGTCAGCAGGTCGGCCATGCCCGGGCTCTGCTCGCGCAGGGCCTGGCCGGCGCCGTACCCGCCGTCGCAGATGAAGTACAGGTTGTTGGGCCCCACCCAGTCGACGAGGCGGTCGCCGGGGGTCTGGCCGGTGTTCCCCTGATCGGCCTGCATCTCGTCGCTGCCCTTGCCGCCGTACATGGTGTCGAGGCCGTTCACCGTGGAGCGGCGCCCGTCCTGGTCGACGGTCGGGCGCACGACGCCCCACAGGGCGGGATCGCCGGGGCGGACCTTGATGTCGAGCGAGTCGACGCCGTAGCCGCCGAAGAGGCGGTCGTGGCCGGTGCCGCCCCACAGGGCGTCGTCGCCGTCGGCACCGAAGACGACGTCGTCGTCGGCACCGGCGTCGGCGAGGTCGTTGCCGGCCCCGGGGTGGAGGGCGTCCTTGCCCGAGTCGCCCCGGAGGACGTCCGTGCCGCCGACGGTCGCCTGCGTGAGCGTCACCACCCGCACCAGCGAGCCGGCGGCCCGCACCGGCTCGGTCACGAACCCCGAGTTCGCGCTGAGGGTCGTCGGGCCGCCGAGCGCGGAGGCTGCGGTCGGCGTGTCCGAGCCCTGGTCGCCGATGAGGGCGTCGTCGCCCGCACCG
>DATAGR010000506.1:0-3452 GCA_036263575.1 Aquihabitans sp.
CGTGCCCGCCGACGCGGTCGACGAGCCCCTCGGCGGCCTGTTCGGTGATGCGCCATCGGGGACGCGACCGCCGACGCGACCCGACCTGGCGCTGCCGCGCGCCGAGGCTCGCCTGCCTTCCGGCGCAGTGGGGCCTGCCGAGCGCCGATCGTCGGCCCGGTGAGGCCGACACTGCGAGGGACGACACTGCGAGGGACCTGGTGGTCGCGTGCGGCCTGCCGATCGAGTCGGCCGGGGTCGGTGTCGTCGCCGGGATGGTCGCAGGAGCATGGCGGGCGGGAGTGTCGCGGTCCATGGCGGCGTCACCGACCCGGTCGTTCGCAGGCGGTGACGACGGTGGGGCGTGCGAGCCGGCCGGTCAGGCGCGGCGGCGGCCGGCCTCGGTGGGTCGTGGGACGGCCCGCCACCGTCCCAGGCCGCGGGGCGCGCACGGGTGCACGTCAGGGTTGCGTCCGGCTCGAGCATCGGTGATCAGCGCCGGCGGAGGACCGATGGCGGCCGGGGCCAGGCGATGACGCCTCGGCGGCCCGGTCGGTGCGCACCACGACGCGGGCCGGCGCGTTCCGGCCGATCGTCGTCCGTGCGGCCGCATCGACTCGACCGTGTTGCGACGTCGTCGAGGCGGCTCGTGCCGGCGGCCGAGCGCGCACCGGACCCGGGATGGGCCGACGAAGGCAGGCCGCCGCGCTCCCCCTTCGTCGAAACGGCTGGACGTCGATCGCCGGGTGCGCGACGACCGGTCCGAGCTCCATTGGTCCGTGGGCTCGATCCGGATCCCGGCAATCGAGCGGGGCTGGCGGTGCTCGGCGGCCGATCAGCCAGACCGACGCGCCTTCTCCGTGCGTCTCGGCGGATCGCCCGCCCCGGCGCCACCGAGCCGGTCGCCGTGGGCGCGGGATCCGTAGCGAGCGTGCCGCGGCGGCTCGGCCCGAACGGGGCCGGGTAGCCCGGCGTGGAGACGCCGCCTCCCGCTTGCTTCCACTCGCCTGTCGCGCCGTGCTGTGGCGATCCGGTTGCAGGGGTTCTACGACGAGCGGACGGCTCGTGCGGGGGCCGGCTCGGTCCGGGGGCGCCAACGGTGTTGCCCGGCGAGGTCGTCGCTGTCAGCCGGGTGATCGCCGAACCGGCGGACGGCGCCGCCCATGCTGACGAGGTGCCGGCTCCGGGCGGTGAGCGGGTGGCACGTGGCTTCGAGGCTGACCCACCGGAGGCGGCGTATCCGCACGCTCCAGGCGCAGTCGCCGCTCGAGCGGGGTGGCCGATTCCGGGTCTTGGGGCTCCATGCCGGACGATACGTACCGCAGTGGATCGACGTCCGAGGCGGACCGATACGGCAGGGGTGGTCGGCGGCTGATGTACTCACCGTCGGATCGGCAGCGACGCCGCCGGCGCCCACCGCTTCCGCGTCGGCATGCCATCCGTGTACCCCGACGACCGCCTCGCTTCCGCCCAATGCAGGACTGCGGGAACGGTCCCGCGAGGGGACGCCTTTGCGGCGGGCGGAGAAGGTGCGTGGCGTTCGTGGAACGGGTTCCCGGCGTGGCCGGCGCCACGGTGACCGGACGGTTTCACGTGGAACAGGACCGACTCGCCGCCACGTTTCACGTGGAACCTCCGGGGGGATGAGTCGGGGGACGCCGAGATGTCGCTCATCAGCGGCCGAGTGGTCGAGGGTCCTTGACCGGGTCGGCTGGGGGGTCAAGGATGGGCGGGTGACCGACTCGCCGCCCTCCACCGACGATCTGGAGGAGCGGGGCAAGGCCATCTTCGCGAGGTTGCGCGACGAGCCTGACGCGCCGGCCCGGCCCGTCGAGCCGCGGCCGCAACCGGCTGCGGTCGACGGGGAGGCGGGCGTCCCGCCGGCGCTGCCGGAGGCTGATGTCCCACGCGGGGAGCCCGACGATGGCGGTCCGCCGCCCATGCTCGACGTGGCGCCCGACCTCCCGCCTCGCCCCATCCCCGATCTGCCCCGCATCATCGCCGTCGCCAACCAGAAGGGCGGCGTGGGCAAGACCACCACGGCGGTCAACCTGGGGGCGTGCCTGGCCGACCTCGGCTACCGGGTGCTCGTCGTCGACCTCGACCCCCAGGGCAACGCCAGCACGGGCCTCGGGATCAACATCCGGGGCCTTCAGGCGTCGATGTACGACGTCATCCTGAGCGACGTCCCGATCGAGGACTGCGTCGAGGCGTCGTCGGTCCGGAACCTCTTCGTGGCTCCGGCCAGCCTGGATCTTGCTGGTGCCGAGATCGAGCTGGTGCCGGCGTTCAGCCGGGAGCTGCGGCTCAAGCAGGCGCTCCACGAGGTCCGTGACGACTACGACTACGTGCTCATCGACTGCCCGCCGTCGCTGGGGTTGCTGACCATCAACGGCATGGCGGCGGCCACCGAGGTCCTCGTCCCGATCCAGTGCGAGTACTACGCCCTCGAGGGCCTGGGCCAGCTCCTCCGCAACGTCGGCCTGGTCCAGAAGAACCTGAACCCGACGCTCGACGTGCACACGATCGTGCTCGTGATGTACGACGCCCGGACGAAGCTGTCCGACCAGGTGGCGTCGGAGGTCCGGGAGCACTTCGGCGAGAAGGTGTGCCGGATCATGATCCCACGCACCGTCCGCCTGTCCGAGGCGCCGTCGTTCGGGCAGCCGATCATCGCGTTCGATCCCACCTCCCGCGGCGCCATCGCCTACCGGGAGTTGGCCAAGGAGGTCAGTGGTGGCCCGGCGTAGCGGACTCGGCAAGGGCCTCGGCGCCCTCATCCCCAGCGAGGTGGCGACGGCCGAGGAGGACGCGTCCCTGCGCGAGCTCTCCGTCAGCCAGATCGAGCCGAACCCGCACCAGCCGCGGGGCTACTTCGACGAGGAGTCGCTGGTCACGCTGACGGCGTCGATCACCGAGCTGGGCGTGCTCCAGCCGGTCCTCGTCCGACCGGTCGGCCCCGACCGCTACGAGCTGGTGGCGGGGGAGCGGCGCTGGCGGGCGGCCAAGCGCGCCGGGCTTCAATCGATCCCGGCGGTCGTCCGCCGCATCGACGACACCGCATCGCTGGAGCAGGCGGTCGTCGAGAACCTGCACCGCCAGGACCTCAACCCGCTCGAGGAGGCGGCGGCCTACCAGCAGCTGATCGAGGACTTCGAGCTCTCCCACGACGACGTGGCTCGGCGGGTCGGCAAGAGCCGGTCGGCCGTGACGAACACCCTCCGCTTGTTCCAGCTGCCGCCCGGCATCCAGAAGTTCGTCGCCGAGGGGCAGCTCTCGGCCGGCCACGCCCGGGCGCTCCTCGGGACGCCGGACCGGTCGTTCCAGGAGGCGATGGCCCGGCGAGCGGTCGTCGAGCAGCTCTCGGTGCGCGAGGTCGAGGATGCCGTCCGGGCTCGGAGCGGCGGCGAGGACGCCGTCGCGGCCCCGGCGCCGACGAGCGGGGGAACCTCCCCGGTCGCAGGGTCAGCCGG
>DATAGR010000507.1:0-2613 GCA_036263575.1 Aquihabitans sp.
TCCGCCTTGGTCGACACCGGCGGCTTGGGCGCCTCCCCGGCCTCGCCGCCGCCGCCGTGGGCGCCCGCGGCGGGCCCACCTGCCGGCGGCCCGCCCGCCGGCGGCCCACCCTGCCCGTGCCCCTGGCCGAACGCCGCCGACGACATCCACGCCTCGAAGGCGGCCTCGTCGCGCCAGCGGGTCACCACGAGCCACACGTCGCGCCCGTCGGTGGGCTGGAGCAGCTCGAAGCCCTCGAACCCCTCCTGGCCGTCGACCGCGCCGGCACGTGCGGCGAAGCGGCGGGCGAGCTCGTCACCGCTGTCGGCGGGGACGGTGATGGCGTTGATCTTGATGGCGGTCACGACCTGAACCGTAGGCGCTGCCCACCGACACCGGCCCCTCAGCGGCGGGCGTGCGGTGCGAGCACCTCGAGCCGGTTGCCGAACGGGTCGTGGAGGTAGGCGCGATCGCGGCCCTCGAGCGGCTCGTCGTCGGTGACCCGGTACCCGGCGGCCTCGCACGCCGCCACGACCGCCCGCACGTCGCGCACCACGAAGGCCGGGTGCGCTTTGGTCGCCGGCCGGAAGTCGGGGTCGACGCCGAGGTGCACCTTGAGGTCGCCCCGCTCGAACCAGCAGCCGCCACGGGCGGCGAGGTGCGCCGGCTTCGGCACGTGCGGGATGTCGAGCACGCCCTCGTAGAAGTCGACGGCCTCCGCCTCACGGCCGGCCGGCATGGCCAGCTGCACGTGGTCGAGCCGCTCCACGCGCCCGCCCGCCACCGGGTCCACCGCCCCGTCCGCCACCGTCAGCCCCGCCGGGCCACGGCGAGCAGCTCCGGACCCAGCCACGTCTCCACCACCTCGTCGCGCACGCGGGGGACGAGGTGGACGCCGTCGGGCCTGGCCTCCGGGTCGCTGGCATGCGGCGTGCCCTCGAACCAGGACCGGAGGTCGAGGACCGAGACGGTGCCCGGGTGCCGCTCGACGGCCGACCGGACGGTGCGCTCCACCAGCGCCTGGCTGCCGTCGAGGTAGCTGGGATCGGCGTACCTCGGTTCGGTGCCGATCTCGGGGGGTCGCAGCCACACCACGTGGGGCACGCCTGCGCGCACCGCCTCGGCGAAGAACGCGTCGTAGTCGCGCCGGATGCGGTCGGCGTAGGCCGGATCGGTCGGGCGCAGGGCCTCCCCGCCGTCCCAGGACCGATCCCAGGTGTCGGCGGCGGCGATGGAGATGACGACGACATCGGGCCGCAGGGCGCGATACGCCTCCGGCAGGTCCTCGCGGAGGCGCCGATCGCACGCTTCGCGGCCGGCGTCGGGCAGCTCGGTGAGGCGGCCGCCGGTCACCAGCCCGCAACCGGCCAGGGCGAGCCGCTGGACCTGGGCGACACCACGGTGGCGGTTGGCCCACGCCACCAGGCCGCCGC
This sequence comes from Aquihabitans sp., assembly GCA_036263575.1. Lineage (GTDB taxonomy): Bacteria > Actinomycetota > Acidimicrobiia > Acidimicrobiales > Iamiaceae > Aquihabitans. The sequence continues at coordinate 1,413 of DATAGR010000507.1, forward strand.
CCACCACCTCGCCGGTCGAGTCGCCGGCGACGACGATCCGCAACGGCCGCTGCGGGCCGCCCCGCGGGTTGAGGTACGGCCCGGGGTCCGCGTCGGGCGGGATCCGCACCGCCTCGACCTCGGAGCCGGCCACGTCGGCGAACGACGGCGACCCGGCCGGCACCACGACCAGCGCGGCCACGGCGACCACAGCGGTGACGGCGACGGCGAGCCCGAGCGTGCGCGACCACGGCGGCCGCGAGGCGCGGATCGGGCGCTCGACGAGGGCGTAGGAGCCGACGGCCACCGCCAGCGTCAGGGCGACCTTCAGGGCGAACAGCGGCGCGCGGTCGAGTTCCAGCGGGTGGGCGTCGAGCAGCAGGAAAATCGGCCAATGCACCAGGTACACCCCGTAGCTGACCGCGCCCAGCAGCACGAGCGGGCGCCACGAGAGCACCCGCCGGACGGGTCCGTCGACCTGGAGGCCGGCGAGCAGTGCGACCGTGAGGCAGGCGAACGCGGGCAGCCCGCCGGCGTAGGCCCAGCCGTCGCCCGTGGGCGTCACGACGACCAGCACGGCGAACGCTGCGATCGCCACCACGGCGGCCCACCGCCACCACGGGGGCAGCCGCCGCCCGTGGGTCACCGCCGCCAGCACGACGCCGGCCAGGAGCTCGGCGAGCCGCGCCGGCGTCGACAGGTACGCGGCCTCGGCGCCCCAGACCCGGGAGATCAGCGGCGCGGCAAGGGCGGCGACCACGAACAGCACCCCGGCGCGCCGGGCCAGCCGGCGGGCCGTGCCACCCCGGGCCAGCGCCAGGAAGGCGACCGGCCACACCAGGTAGAACTGCTCCTCGATCGCCAGCGACCAGAAGTGCTCCACCGGCGAGGCGCCGCCGGCGAAGAGGTCGGCGTAGGAACGACCCGACGTGAGCTGGGCCCAGTTCCCGAGCTGGAGGGCGGCGCCGGTGACGTCTCGACGGAGGTCGGCGACGCCCTCGAACGCCCCGAGCCGGGCCAGGGCGATCGTCGCGACGAGGGTGAGCGCGCTCGCCGGCAGCAGCCGCCGGATGCGACGGCCGTAGAAGCGCCGGAGGTCGACGCCGCCGGTGCGGCCGTGCTCGTCGAGCAGCAAGCGGGTGATCAGGAAGCCCGAGAGCGTGAAGAAGACCGAGACGCCGAGGTAGCCGCCCGAGGCCCACCCGAACCCGCCGTGGAAGAG
>DATAGR010000508.1:0-2705 GCA_036263575.1 Aquihabitans sp.
CCGACGAGCGCCAGCTTCTCGCCGGCCGCCAGCACGAGGTCGACGTCGCGCAGCACCGGTGCGCCGCCGGCGTAGGCGAAGGTGAGCGCCTCCACCCGGAGCTCGCCACGCTCGGGCAGGGCGACGGCGTCGGGCGCCTCTCGCAGGTCGACCGGCGTGTCGAGCAGCTCGAACAGCTTGTGGAGGGCGGCGCCCGAGGACTGCACGGTGTTGAAGAGCTGCGACAACTGGTTGACCGGTTCGAACAGGTTCGAGAGCGTCAGCACGAAGAAGGCGACGGTGCCGACGGCGACCGTGCCGTCGGCCACCATGCGGCCGCCGATGCCGATCACCAGGGCGGTGCACGCCAGGGCCGCGCCCTCGATCACCGGCAGGTACCAGGCCTGCACGAAGACCGACCGCATGTGCGCCCGGTAGAGGCTGCGGTTGCGGTGGGCGAAGCGGTCGACCTCCACCCCGGTGCGGCCGTAGGCCTGGATGACCCGCACGCCGCTGATCCCCTCCTGGAGCGAGGACAGCGTGAGCCCGATCCGGTCGCGCACCGTCAGGTAGGCCGCGTTGGAGTCGCGCTGGAACTTGATCGACGCCAGGATCACGAACGGGACCGGGATCAGGCAGATCAGGAGCAGCTGCCACGAGACGATGGCGAGGAACACGACCGAGCCGGCGATCAGCAGGAGGCTGGCGGCCAGCTGCAGCAGGCCCTGCTGCACGAGCTCCTGGAGCGAGTCGACGTCGGAGGTCATCCGCGACACCACCACGCCCGCCTTCTCGCGGTCGTAGAACGGCATCGAGAGCTTGAGGAGGTGGTCGAAGACCCGCTTGCGGAGGTCGCGCAGGAACCCCTCACCGGCCCGGCTCACGAGCAGCACCTGGGTCCGGGTGGCGAGGTAGGCGACCACCGCCACCACGACGTAGGCGGCCACGGCGAGGTTCAGGATCCGGCCGTCACCCGGCTCGATGCCCCGGTCGATGCCGACCTTCAGCAGGTAGGGCCCGGCCAGGACGGCGAGCGTCGACACGATCACGAGGGCGATGGCGCCGCGCACCTCGCGGCGGTAGGGCCGCAGCATCTGCGCGGCCCGGCGCATCACCCACTTCGCCTGCTCCCGGTCGAGCTTGGCGTCCTCGTCGACCCCCGCCATGGAGATCACGGGGCCACCTCGCTCCCGGCCGCAGCGGTGGCGGCCGCCGAGGCGGCGGCGCCCTCCCGGGCGGCGTGGCGAGCCTGCTCCTCGCGGGCGGCGGCGGCGGCGAGCACCTCCCGGTACTCGGGGCTCGACTCGAGCAGGCCGGCGTGCGTGCCGTCGGCCACGACGCGGCCGTCGCCCAACAGCACCACCCGCTGGGCCAGCGCGATGGTGGCCGGCCGGTGGGCGATGACCACCGTGGTCCGGCCCCGCATGACCTCGGTGAGCGCGTCTCGGATCTCGTGCTCCTTGGTGGGGTCCACGGCCGACGTGGCGTCGTCGAGGATCAGCACCCGCGGGTCGGCGAGGATCGCCCGGGCGATGGCGATGCGCTGGCGCTGGCCGCCCGAGAGCGAGAAGCCCCGCTCGCCGATCTCCGTGTCGTAGCCCTGGGGGAGCTCGCCGATGAACTCGTGGGCGCCGGCGAGGCGGGCCGCCCGCTCCACCGCGTGCAGCGGCGCGTCGGGGTCGGCGAACGCGATGTTGGCGGCGATGGTGTCGGAGAACAGGAACGTCTCCTCGAACACCAGGCCGACCTCTCGACGCAGGTCGCCGAGGGCCAGGTCGCGGACGTCGATCCCGTCGAGCGACACGACACCGGCCTGCGGGTCGTAGAAGCGGGGCAGCAGCTTGGCGACGGTGCTCTTGCCGGCCGCGGTGGCGCCGACGAGGGCGATGGTCTGCCCGGCCGGCACGTGGAGGTCGAACCCCTCGAGCACGGGCGCCCCGCCCGGCGAGTAGGCGAACCGAACGGCCTCGAAGCGGACCTCGCCGCCGGTGGGCGGCAACGGCACCGGATCGGGCGGGTCGACCACCTCGGGCTCGGTCACCAGGACCTCGTGCACCCGCTGGGCCGAGGCCGCCGCCCGCTGCGACATGGCCACGATCCACCCCAGCATGCGCAACGGCCAGACCAGCAGGACGACGTAGGCGTTGAAGGAGACGAGCGCCCCGAGGCTGAGGTCGCCCTGGATCACCTGGTGGCCGCCGTAGCCGAGCACCATGATGAGCCCGACGTTGGGCAGCAGCTCGAGCGCCGGCCAGTACGTCGAGCGGATCTTGGCCGCCTCCATGGAGACGTCGTAGAGGTCGTCGGCCTCGGCCCGCAGGCGCCGGCGCTGGGTGTCCTCGGCGGCGAAGCCCTTGACGACGCGGATCCCGGCGACGGTCTCCTCCACCACCGCCGAGAGCTCGGCCGACTCCTGCTGCACCCCGACCATCGTCGGGTGGAGGCGGGTGGAGAACCGCTTGGCGAGCACGTTGACCGCGGGCAGCGAGCCGAGCGCCAGGAGGGTCAGCATCGGGTCCTTCAGCACCAGGATGACCAGCACGGCGGCGACCGTGGTCAGGTTGGCGATGGTCAGCGGCACCAGCACCACGGCGTTCTGGATCTGCTGCAGGTCGTTGTTGGCCCGGCTCATCAGCTGCCCGGTCTGCTGGCCGTCGTGGTAGGCGAAGTGGAGGCGCTGCAGGTGGGCGAAGAGGCGGTCGCGGAGCATGGCCTCCGCCTTCCGG
>DATAGR010000509.1:0-2016 GCA_036263575.1 Aquihabitans sp.
GGCGCCCTCGCCCATCACGAAGCCGTCCCGATCGCGGTCGAACGGTCGGGAGGCGGCGGCGGGGTCGTCGTTGCGCGTGCTGAGTGCGCCCATGCGGGCGAACGCCGCCATCGCCGTCGGCGTGATGGACGCCTCGGTGCCGCCGGTGACGGCCACGTCGACGCGCCCGGCCCGGATGAGGTCGCCGGCCTGGCCGATGCTGTCGACCCCCGATGCGCACGCGGTGGCCACGCTGAAGGCGGGGCCGCGGAACCCGTGGCGCAGCGCCACCAGCCCGGCGGTCGCGTTGGCCATCATCATCGGGATGAGCATCGGGCCGACCCGGTGCACGCCACGGGTGACCCGGACCTCGATCTGGTCCTCGAGGGTCAGGATCCCGCCCACCCCCGTGCCGATCACGACCGCGACCCGCGTGGGGTCCACGCCGTCGATCGTGCCGTCGATGCCGTCGCCCACGAGGCCGGCCTGGCGCAGCGCCTCCTCGGCGGCGACGATCCCGAGCTGGCTGGCCCGGTCGACGCGTCGGGCCTCGCGCGGCTCGATCACCGGGGCGGGGTCGAACGACGTGATCTCGGCCGCGAACCGCACGGGGTGGCCCTCGGTGTCCCACGTCGTGATGGGGACGGCGGCGGGACGGCCGGCGAGGACGGCGTCGAGCGTGGACGCCACGTCGGGGCCGGCGGGCGTCACCGCGCCGACCCCCGTGACGACCACGCGCGGCCGTCCGTCGGGGCGGTGGGTGGCGAGGTCGGCCATGGTCAGGCGGCCGCCTCGACGTGGGCGGCCACGATGTCGGCGGCGGCGCCGATCGTGGTGGCGCCCTCCAGCTCGTCCTCGGGGATGCGGAGGTCGAACTCCTCCTCGAGCTGCATGACGACCTCGACGAGGGCGAGGCTGTCGGCCTCGAGGTCCTCGGCGAACGAGGTCGTCTCGGTGAGGCCGGCGCGGTCGACCTTGAGGACCTCCACGCACGCGTCGTAGACGGCGTCGAGGATCTGGGTGCGCTCCATGGGGGGATCTCCTTGGGTTGGGGGGGGTTGTGGCGGTGGGGTGGGGCGGCCTAGTGGCCCATGCCGAGGCCGCCGTCGACTGGCAGCACGGCGCCGGTGACGTAGGCGGCGGCGTCCGAGCAGAGGAACGCGACGGCGGCCGCGACCTCCTCGGGGCGACCGACCCGCCCGACCGGTACGAGCCCGGCCAGCTCGGCGGTGCGGTCGTCGCCGGTGGCGGCGAGCATCGCGGTGGCGATGGGTCCGGGCGCGACGACGTTGGCGGTGATCTGCCGTGAGCCGAGCTCACGGGCCAGTGACCGCGTGAGGCCGACGAGGCCCGCCTTGGCGGCGGCGTAGTTGGCCTGCCCGGCCGAGCCGGCGAGGCCCGACACCGACGAGACGTTGACGATCCGACCGAAGCGCTCGCGCACCATGCCGGGGACGACCCGCCGGGTGACGTGGAAGGCGCCGTCGAGGTTGGCGTCGAGCACGGCGCGCCAGCGCTCGTGGTCCATGCGCAGGAACAGCCCGTCGGCGGTGGCACCGGCGTTGTTGACGACGGCGGTGACCCGACCGAGGGCCTCCTCGGTGGCGGCCACGGCGGCGTCGACCGAGTCGGGGTCGGTGACGTCGATCGCGACCGCCGTGGCCGCGCCTCCGGACGAGGTGATGGCGTCGACCACGGCGGCGGCCGCGTCGGCGCCCGAGCGGTAGCCGACCGCCACCGCCCACCCGTCGGCCGCCATGGCGGTGGCGGTGGCCGCGCCGATGCCACCCGACGCGCCCGTGACGAGGGCGACGCGGCCGGCGCTCACCGATCCCACCGCAGGTACAGCGTCGACCACGCCAGCCCGGCGCCGATCCCGCTCACGAGCACGCGGCTGCCGGGCCGCAGGCGGCCGGCCCGCTCGGCGGCGTCGAGGGCCAGCGGGATCGAGGCGGCCGAGGTGTTGGCCCGCTCGGCCATGTCGAGCACCACGTGGCCCACGTCGATGCCCAGCCGACCGGCCGCTGCCGTGACGAT
>DATAGR010000510.1:0-2783 GCA_036263575.1 Aquihabitans sp.
GCCGCCTGGTGATCCACCTCGGCATGACCGGCCAGCTGCGCGTCGACGGGCCCGAGGCGGCGCCCGACCCCTACGACCGGGCCTGGTGGCGCCTCGACGACGGGCGCCGCCTCGCGCTGCGCGACGTCCGGCGGTTCGGCCGCCTCGCCGTGGTGGGCCAGGACCTCTCCGCCCTGCCGACCCTCGCCGCCCTCGGCCCCGAGCCGTTCGGCGAGGACTTCACCCCCGCCGGCCTCTGGGCCGCCCTCCGCCGCAGCAGCACGCAGGTCAAGACGCAGCTGCTCGGCCAGCGGGTGGTGGCGGGGGTCGGCAACATCTACGCCGACGAGGCGCTGTGGCGTGCGGGCATCGACCCGCGAGCCCGGCGCGTCAGCCGGCCGGCGGCGGCCCGGCTGCACGGCGCCATCGTCGAGGTGCTCCGCCAGGGCATCGACAACGGCGGAACGACCCTCCGGGACTACCGCACCGTCGAGGGCGGCGCCGGCGCCAACCAGCACCGCCTCGACTGCTACGGCCGGGCCGGCGAGCCGTGCGTGCGCTGCGGGGCGCCGCTGCGCCGGGCCGTGGTCGACGGCCGGGGCACCACCTGGTGCACCACCTGCCAGCGCCGCTGACCTGCCGCTGGGCGGACGCGCCGGGGACCCGTCCGGCGCGCCCGGTCACCCGGGGCGTGGGATACGGTCGCCGCCCATGGCCGACGCACCCCCACCCACCTCGCCCGCCGACCTGTTCTCCGTCGCCGGCAAGACCGTCGTGGTCACCGGCGGCACCCGCGGCATCGGCCGCATGATCGCCGGCGGCTTCGTCGCGGGTGGCGCCACCGTCTTCGTCACGTCCCGCAAGGCCGACGCCGTCGAGCAGACGGTCGCCGAGCTGTCCGAGCACGGCACGTGCACCGGCGTGCCCAGCGACCTCTCCAGCGAGGACGGCGCTCGCGCCCTCGCCGAGGCGGTCGGCGCCGAGCACGACCACGTCGACGTCCTGGTCAACAACGCGGGCGCCACCTGGGGCGTGCCCCTCGCCGAGCACGACACCGCGGCGTGGAGCCGCGTGCTCGACCTCAACGTGGAGGGCGTCTTCCACACCACCAAGTTCCTGCTGCCGCTCCTGCAGGCCGCCGGCACCGCCGACGACCCGTCCCGGGTGATCAACATCGGCTCGATCGACGGCATCCACGTGCCCGCCCTCGAGACCTACTCGTACTCGTCGTCGAAGGCCGCGGTGCACCAGCTCACCCGCCACCTGGCCAAGCACCTGGCCCCCCAGGTCACGGTGAACGCCGTGGCGCCGGGGCCGTTCGAGTCGAAGATGATGGCGGCCACCCTCGACGCCTTCGGCGACCAGATCGCCGCCACCGCGCCGCTCAAGCGCATCGGCCGACCGGACGACATGGCCGGCGTTGCCCTGTTCCTCGCATCGCGCGCCGGGTCCTACGTCACCGGCGCGGTGATCCCGGTCGACGGCGGCATCGCGACCACGGCCTGAGCCACACCCCGGCGGCCGGCGGCGCCGCCACCCACGACCACGGAGGCACGATGAGCGACGGCGACGACCCCACCCGGGCCTGGCGACCCGACGGCGAGCCCGGCGACGAGCCGGGCCGTGAGCCCGGCGGCGACCCCGAGGGCACGCAGGCGTGGACGCCGGCCGACGACGCGACCCAGGCGTGGACGCCGGGCCCGTCGGCCCCCGGTGGCGACGACGTGACCCGGGTGGTGCCGCCCACCGGCGGCCCGGTGCCGGGCGGCCCCGGCGGCCCGACGCCGACCCCACCGGCCGGCTACTACATCCCCGCCCCCGAGGCCGGCGCCGGCGCTGCCGCGGTCTACGAGGAGCCGGCCTACGAGGAGCCGGTCCGGGGCGGCAACGGCCCGCTCATCGCCATCATCGTGCTGCTGCTGCTCATCCTGCTGGTGGGCGGCGCGCTGTTCCTGCTGTCCCAGGACGACGACGACGATGCCCCGGCGGACACCACGACCACGACCACGTCGACCACCACGACGACGGCGCCGACCACCACCACGATCGCCACCACCACCACGATCGCCACGACGACGACCGTGGCGACCACCACCACGCTGCCGCCGACCACCACGACGCTGCCGCCGACCACGACGACGCTGCCCCCGACGACCACGACGGCGCCGCCGCCCACCACGACCACCACGCCGGCGCTCCCGCTGGAGCCGGTGACCCCCTGACGCCTGGTCCCCGCCTCAGGCGGGCTGCGCGGCCTCGCTGAGCTCGCCCTCGCCGAGGGCGAAGGCCTCGTACTCGTCGGAGGTGTCGGCCCAGTCCTCGAACTGGATCACGCCGAGCTCGCCGAACTTGGTCCGCAGCCAGCCGTCGCCGGCGTCGAGCAGGCCGAGCTTCTTGCAGTTCGGCACGATCTTCGAGAACAGCATCTGCTGGAAGACCATGCGGCCCTCGTCCTCGAGGGCGAGCTTCACCGCCGTCTTCACGTCGACGCCCATGCGGTGCAGGACCTCCTGCATCAGCAGGCGGTCGCGCATGCGGACGGCGGACTCGAAGGCGAACTCCTGGCGCTCGCGGATCTCGGCCAGCGTGAGCTCCTGGTAGTACTCCTTGAGCGTGAGCACGCCGAACGCCACGTGGCGGGCCTCGTCGCTCATCACGTACCGGAGCAGCTGCTTGAGCAGCGGCTCGGGCGTGGTCATGTGCATGAAGCCGAAGGCGGCGAGGGCCAGGCCCTCGACCATGATCTGCATGCCGAGGTAGGTCATGTCCCAGCGGCTGTCGGCGATGATGTCGTCGAGCAGCAG
>DATAGR010000511.1:0-2916 GCA_036263575.1 Aquihabitans sp.
GGCGCCCGCGCCGGAGGCGGCGCCCGAGGTGCCGGCGACCACCGAGGCGCTCCAGGCCGCGGGCGCGGCCGGGTCGGGCAACGGGTCCGGACCGCACCCGGCCGAGCCCGAGCGGGCCACGCGCGGCGATGCCGACGACAGCGCGTTCGTCGACGCGACCGACGCCCGGTCCTCGGCCGACGTCCTCCGCCGCCCGGTGCGCCGCAAGGTCTGAGCCCACACCCGCACGGGTGGCGCGCGGCCGGTTACCCCGTCCGGGCGCCGGGAGGGCACGGCCTACGCTCGGCGGATGGCCGACATCACGATCTCGCTGCCCGACGGTTCCGAGCGAACGGTCCCGGCGGGCACCACCGTGGGCGGCCTGGCGGCGGGCATCGGCCGGGGCCTGGCCAAGGCGGCGGTCATCGGCGTGGTCGGCGGCGTGGAGCGCGACCTGGGCTGGGAGCTGGCCGACGGCGACGCCGTCGAGATCGTCACGGCCACGTCGGACCGGGGGCTCTACACGATCCGCCACTCGACGACGCACGTGATGGCCCAGGCCGTGCTCGAGCTGTTCCCGGGCGCCACGTTCGCCATCGGCCCGCCGGTCGAGCAGGGCTTCTACTACGACTTCGAGCTGCCGCCCGCGCCCGACGGCCGGCCCGGCACCTTCGTGCCCGAGGACCTCGAGCGGATCGAGGCCCGCATGCGCGAGATCATCGCCGAGGCCCAGCCCTTCGTGCGCGACGAGCTGCCCGCCGACCGAGCGCGCGAGGTGTTCGCCGGCCACCGGTTCAAGCTCGAGATCATCGACGGCGAGGCCGACGACCCCACCTCGGCCACGGCGTCCGGGCTGGTCCGCACGTACGAGAACCCGCCGGCCGAACCGTGGGCGCAACCGGCGTTCGCCGGCTACCCCGGCTTCGTCGACCTCTGCCGCGGCCCCCACGTGCCCGACACCAAGGCGTTCCTCGGGCACTTCAAGCTGATGCGGGTGGCCGGCGCCTACTGGCGGGGCGACGAGAAGCAGCCGATGCTGCAGCGCATCTACGGCACGGCGTGGGCCTCGAAGCAGGACCTCGAGGCCCACCTCCACCAGCTCGAGGAGGCCGCCAAGCGCGACCACCGCAAGCTGGCCACCGAGCTCGACCTCCTCAGCTTCCCCGAGACGATCGGTGGCGGGCTGGCGGTGTGGCACCCGAAGGGCGGCATCGTCCGCAAGCTCATGGAGGACTACTCGCGCGAGCGCCACGCCACGGGCGGCTACGAGTTCGTCTACACGCCCAACATCGCCAACGGGAAGCTCTTCGAGGCGTCGGGCCACCTCGACTTCTACGCCGACGGCATGTACCCGCCGATGGAGATGGACAACGGCGAGTACTACCCGAAGCCCATGAACTGCCCGGGCCACAACCTCATCTTCGGCGCCCGCCAGCGCTCGTACCGGGAGCTGCCCCTGCGCTTCTACGAGCTCGGCACGGTGTACCGCTACGAGAAGTCCGGCACGCTCCACGGCCTCATGCGGATCCGGGGGTTCACCCAGGACGACAGCCACATCTACTGCACGCCCGAGCAGGCGCCGGCCGAGATCCGCAGCCTCCTCGCGTTCGTCATCTCGGTGCTGCGGGCGTTCGGGTTCGAGGACTTCGAGGCCAACCTGTCCACGCGGCCCGAGAAGGCGGCCACCGTCGGCACCGACGAGGGGTGGGAGGTCGCGATCGAGGCGCTGCGCGCCGCCCTGGAGGCCGAGGGCGTGGCCTACGAGGTCGACGAGGGCGGCGGCGCCTTCTACGGGCCGAAGATCGACGTCAAGGTGCGCGACGCCATCGGCCGGAGCTGGCAGCTCTCCACGATCCAGTACGACTTCAACATGGCCGAGCGCATGCAGCTCGAGTACGTCGGCGACGACGGCGCCCGCCACCGGCCGGTGATGCTGCACCGGGCGCTGATGGGCTCGATCGAGCGCTTCTTCGGCGTGCTCCTGGAGCACTACGCCGGGGCGTTCCCCCTGTGGCTGGCGCCGGTGCAGGTCCGGGTGCTGCCCGTCCGCGACGACCACCAGCCCTACGCCGAGGAGGTGGCGGCCGAGCTGGGCGCGCTGGGGTTGCGGGCCGACGTGGTCGAGGCCGACGAGAAGCTCGGCAACCGCATCCGCAAGGCCAAGGGCGAGAAGCTGCCCTACGTCCTCGTGGTGGGCGACGACGACGTCGCCGCCCGCACGGTCGGGGTCAACCCGCGTGGGGGAGAGGTCGAGCGAGGGGTGGGCCTCGACGAGTTCGCCCAGCGCGTCGTCGACGAGGCCGACGACCAGTCGCACGTGGCGCGATGACCGACGGCGTGGCCGAGCCGCCCACGACCGAGCCGCCCACGGCCGCGTCGGCCGGGGGCGGCCCGTCGCCGGCGCTGGCCCGCCTGTGGGCCGGGTGGCGGACCTCGTACCTCGAGCGGGTGAACGACGACGACGCCGAGGTCCGGCCCGACGCCGCCGGCCGCTCGCTGTTCGAGCGGATCCTCGACAGCGGCCTCCCCGACGAGGAGGCCCAGGTGCTGTGGCGGGGCGCCACCTGCTTCGCGGTGCTCAACGCGTACCCCTACGGGTCGGGCCACCTCATGGTGCTCCCGAACCGGGCGGCCGCCGACCTCGCCGACCTGACCGAGGACGAGGCCGCCGAGCTGTGGACCGGCGTCCGCCGGGCGGTGGCCGCCATCCGGGCCGCCTACCGGCCCGACGGGGTCAACGTCGGCATCAACCTCGGCGCCGGGGCCGGCGCCGGCGTGCCCGACCACCTCCACGTCCACTGCCTCCCGCGCTGGCTCGGCGACACCAACTTCATGACGGCCGTCGCGGAGGCCCGCGTGCTGCCCGAGCCCCTGGCGGTCAGCTGGCGGAAGCTGCGCGCCGCCTGGCCGGCGCCGGCCTGACGCGGTTGGTCGACG
>DATAGR010000512.1:0-2527 GCA_036263575.1 Aquihabitans sp.
CCGCCATCGCCTCGGGTTCGGTCGCGAGGAGGTCCACCGCATCGGCGCAGCTCCTGCTGCGCCGGTAGACCGACGCCGCACCGCCGGCGGCGGCCACGTGGACCTCCGCCCCTGCGGCGTGCGCGCTGCGCATCGCGTGCAGCGCACCGCCGAACGCGTGGCCGGCCAGGACCACGCACGGCACGGCGGGGGCCGTCGTCACGGTCGCCCCGGCAGGAGCGGCCGGGGCTCGTGGCGGCCCTCGGTCCGTCGTGGGACCCCGAGGACCCACCTCGTCCGGTACCAGCCCGTGGCGCGCCAGCCGATGCGCTGCAGGGAGGCCAACGAGGCGACGTTGCGCTCGAGGAGGATGCCCCACAGGACGTCGCCGGGCGGGACGCTCGCGGCGTAGCCGGCGATCATGTGCCCGAAGAGCGCCGACCCGCGGTGCTCGGGATCGACCCAGGTCCGGCACGAGTAGTGCTCCCCGGCGCCGATGGGCAGGGTGCGGGCCAGCTCGTCGACCTCCACCGCGCCGGAGGTCATCCACGAGCTCGCGGCGATGCGCTCGCCGTCGCGCACGACGATGCACCACGACGGCCGGGCCCGGAACCGCTCGAGGTCCGTGGCGGTGAGGTGGGGCGACGACCCCAGCACGTCGTCGAACGTGCCCGGACCGAGCACCTCGAGGCGGAGGCCGGCGGGGATCGGGTGGGACGGGGCGACGTGGTCGGCGGCACGGGCCTCGGCGCGGAGGAACGTGGCCCGGCGGTGGACGAGCTTGCGCCAGACCAGCCTCGGGAGGTGTCCTGCGGGCGGTCCGGACCGCTGCGCACGCCGGCCTCGCGGGCGCGCTCCCGGGTCCGGCTCCCCCATGGCGGCGATCGTACCGCCTGCTCCTCGGGGCCCCGGGACCGACGGTAGAGTCGCGAGCCATGACCGGAGGGGAGCTACGACCGATGGTCGCGTCGCGAGCCGACCCGCCCTCCCCTCTCCGCAACCGCCTCTTCCTCGCCTCCCGCGCCAACGGGGACTTCTGGCCCATCGTCATCGGCGGTGCCCTGGTCGTCGCCACGGCGGCCGGCTTCTGGGCGTTCGCCACCGGCGTCACCCCCGACATCTGGGTGCCCGTCCTCATCTGGACCGGCCTGGTGGTCGTCTCCGTCCCGCTCTGCTTCCGCCTGGCGCGCGACGGGTCGGGCGCCTTCGACCGCCGGCTCCTCGTGCTGCTGCTGATCGGCTTCTCGCTGAAGATGGTCTTCGTCTTCATCCGCTACGCGGTGAGCGAGTACGCCTACGGCGGCGAGACCGACGCCGGCCAGTACCACGAGGCCGGCCGGGTCTTCTACGACAACGTCAAGCACGGCTCGTGGAGCCTGGAGGGGTCGAACATCCTCGCCTTCCCCCAGGAGACGCGGATGCTCGGCTACTACACCGGGATCACGTACCTGATCTTCGGTACGACCTACATGGGCACCTACATGGTGTTCAACTGGCTGAGCTGGATCGGCATCCTGCTGGTCTTCCAGGCGTTCCGCGTCGCCCACCCGGAGGCCCCGCCGTACACGGCCGCCAAGCTCATCTTCTTCCTGCCGACCCTCCTGTACTGGCCGTCGGCGCTGGGCAAGGACGCGGCCATGGTCTTCGCCATCGGCATCACGGTGTACGGGATCGCCCGGCTCCTGACCCAGCGGAGGCCCGTCTGGGGCGCCGTCTGCGCGGCGTTCGGCGGCTACCTGGTCGCCATGGTGCGCCCCCACCTCCTCGCCCTGATCGTCATCGGCGTGGCCGCCAGCCTCCTGGCCCGGAGTCGCACCGGATCCTCCACCCGGGCGGTGATCGCGCTGCGCATCGCCATCGTGGTGCTCCTCGTGCCGGGTCTGTTCTTCACGCTCGGCCGCATCGACGACGCGTTCGGCGAGTCGGACTCGGGCGACTACTCCCTCACGTCGACCCTGGAGAGCACCAACGAGCGCACGGCGATCGGCGGCTCGGCGTTCGAGACCCAACCCGTGCGCACGCCGCTCGACCTGCCCCAGGCCACCTTCTCGGTCATCTACCGGCCGTTCCTCTTCGAGGCGAGGAGCCTCCCGGTCGGGGTGAGCGCCCTCGAGGGGACGGCGCTCCTGCTGCTGACGCTGGCGTCGCTCACCTGGCTCTGGCGCATCGTGCCCGAGGCGGGCCGCCACCCGTTCAACGCGTTCTGCGCGGCCTACGTCATAGCGTTCGTCTTCGCCTTCTCGAACGTCGCCAACGCCGGCATCCTCGCCCGCCAGCGGGTCCAGATGTTCCCGGTGCTGATGGTGCTCGTCGCCGCCGCCCACGACCGGGCGCGCGTCGTGCGCGAACGAGCGGAGCGACCCCTGGCCGACCCGTCGGGCGATGCCCCCGAGGCGCCGGCCCCATTCGTCCGGACCGACGCCACCGTGGGAAGCTGACACCGACCGCCATGCTCATCCGCCTGCTCTTCATCGCCCGCCGCCGGTGGCCCATCCTGCTGCTGCTGCCGCTGCTGGCCGCAGGGGCGAGCGCGCTGTTCCAGCCCAGG